>CAYNUI010000313.1:0-2537 GCA_964400185.1 uncultured Hyphomonas sp. | reverse complement strand
ACTTCGCTGACCATCACGCCCGCATTGCCTGCGATGACACGGCCGGGTTCCAGAATCACCTGCAGGCCCAAACCTTCGGTCACTTCGCGGATCATTTGCGCATAGTCGGCCGGCGTCGCTGGGCTATCGCTGTCGCGGTAGGGAATGCCGAGCCCGCCGCCAAGATCAATTCGTTGCAGATCGTGACCGGCCGCGCGGAGGTCTTTGACCATGCCGAGCGTTTTCTCAAACGCCGCACGCATCGGGGCGAGTTCGCCAATCTGCGAACCGATATGCACGTCGACGCCAATCGCTTTGACACCGGGGAGCGACTTCATTTGTTCATAAAGCCCAGGCGCATCTTCCCACGGCACGCCGAATTTGTCGCCAGATTTGCCCGTTGATATGTTCGGATGACCGCCCGCTGCCACGTCGGGGTTTACGCGCAACGCGACCGGCGCGACTTTGCCCATGCTTGCTGCGACATCGGAAAGGGCTTGGAGTTCTGCGCCGCTCTCGACGTTGAATTGGTGAATGCCGTGCTCCAACGCGAGCGCCATTTCTTCGCGCGTCTTACCGACGCCGGAAAAGACGATTTTCTCAGCGGGAATGCCCGCCGTCAGCGCGCGTTGTAGCTCGCCGCCGCTGACAACATCGGCCCCGCAGCCTTCGCTCGCAAGCGTTTTCAGAACCGCAAGATTGCCATTGGCTTTGACCGAGTACGCGATCAGGCAATCCATACCGTCAAACGCGGCCGCAATCACGCGCGCATGGCGGCGCAAGGTCGCCGTCGAATAGACGTAAACCGGCGTTCCGACCTCGTCTGCAATATGATCTAGATCGACGCCTTCGCAATGAAGACGCCCATCCTCATAGTTAAAGTGATGCACGCGCGCCTATCAGCCGGGGCTGACCTCCCCCATGCTTTCCTCTTCAACATCACCGGCCGGAGCCGGCTTGGGGATCTCTCCGCCAAGCGTGTTGTAATAGGTCGTCTCATCGCGGATCTCGCGACCGGCAAAGACGGCTGGCGCATCAACCGGCTTCTTCGCCTCTTCAGATGGCGGATCAGAGAAGATTGGTGGGGGACGACGCAAATCGCCCGGCAATCCACATGCGGCCAGTCCTACAAGTACCGATAAGGCAAGCGCCGTTTTGATCGTACGTTTCATATCGGAACTCCTATCCGAGGCGTTTTTTCCATTGTTCCACCTGTTCGGTCACCCGAACTGGCGAAGTGCCACCATAGCTTTGCCTGCTCATCGCGGAGGCTTCAACAGTCAGCACAGAAAATACGTCATTTGTTAGTCGTGGCTCAACCTCTTGCATCTCCTCAAGGCTGAGGTCCGGCAAATCGCACCCTTTTGCCTCAGCTTTAGCCACCAAACTGCCCGTGACGTGGTGGGCATCGCGGAATGGCATTTTCAGCTCACGCACCAACCAATCGGCAAGATCGGTCGCCGTGGAGAAGCCTTTCGCTGCCGCCGCGCGCATATTCGGCGCATTGAAGCTCATCGACTGCATCATGCCGAGCATCGACGCTGAGCAGAGCCCAAAAGTGTCAAACGCGGCAAATGTCAGCTGCTTATCGTCCTGCAAATCTTTGGCATAGGCGAGCGGCAGCGCTTTAACGGCGCCCTGCAGGGCCGAGAATTGGCTGGCGATCAGGCTTGCTTTGGCGCGCACCAATTCGGCGGCATCCGGGTTGCGTTTTTGCGGCATGATGGAAGAGCCCGTCGACCACTCATCTGACAGTTTGGCGAAAGCAAACTGAGCGCTGGTCCAAAGCACAATCTCTTCGGCAAGACGCGACAAGTGCGTCGCAGAAATCGCCAAGGCTGAGAGGGCTTCCAAAGCAAAGTCGCGCGCCGAGACGGCATCGAGCGAGTTCGCCATCGGCCGATAGAAGCCAAGCGCTTCAGCGGTGGCCTCCCGGTCGATCTCAAATCCGGTTCCGGCGAGCGCTGCAGATCCCAGAGGGCTCTCATTCAATCGCCGTGCGCAATCATCCATGCGCGAGCGATCACGCTCGATCATTTCGACATAGGCGAGGAGATGATGGCCGAGCGTGACCGGCTGCGCGGTCTGCAAATGCGTAAAGCCGGGCATCACAGTTTCTGTATGCTCACCCGCGCGTTGCACCAAAGCGCGCTGCAGCGCTTTCAGGCCTCGGCGGGCTTCTGTCAGCGCACCGCGCGTCCATAGGCGGAAGTCTGTGACCACTTGGTCATTGCGCGAGCGAGCCGTATGCAAACGGCCGGCGGGCTCACCAATCAGTTCTTTCAGACGCGCTTCGACATTCATGTGAATGTCTTCCAACTCAACACGATACGGAAATGTGCCGGCTTCAACTTCCGCAACGACTTGGTCCAGTCCGTCTTGGATCGCTAGATTATCCTCTTCAGTGATAATCCCTTGCTCGGCCAGCATATCCGCATGCGCACGCGACCCGGCTATATCCTCGCGGACCATACGCTTATCCACGTCGATGGAGGCATTGATGGATTGCATGATGTCGCTCGGCTGTGCGGCGAAGCGTCCACCCCACATTTGCTGGC
>CAYNUI010000312.1:0-2540 GCA_964400185.1 uncultured Hyphomonas sp. | reverse complement strand
CCCAGCCGGGTAGACATGCGGCACGTCGAGATAGTCTGATAGTGTTTCGCGCGACGAGGCTTCGACACCTCGATCGGTGAATTGGGACAGCACATTGAACGGCTTGTTGAACAGAATGACGCGCGTCATGCGGGGCTCATGACGGCAAAATAAATTTCAGTCCAGCCCTGAGGGCGATAAACCACAGAATTGAATGAACAAAAGCGCTTTGAGACGCTTCCCCGAACAATTTTTAATCCGTGTTACAACATATTTTTTGTCCGGTTTCGTTGTATTTTTCGCAAATCATGGTAAACCGAAGCATCGAAAGAGATGTAGATTTGAAAGGAGGTCGGAATGGCTATGCTCCAAATGCACAATCAAGCGGATGACCGCCAAGACTCATTCAACGGTCCTATTCTGGACCGCGAAAAACTGCGCGAAGGCACCTATGTGGCGATGCTCACGGCCATTGGCTCTGTTTTTCTCGTTGTCGCCGTAAAGGCGCTCTATGCGATTTTTTAAGGCCTCTCACTGACGCCAGATATGGCTTTTCGGGCGGTTTTCAGTCATAAGCCGCCCGATGAGCAAAACGCCCCCCGTTCCAGCGACCAAATCCGTCTTCATCAAGACCTATGGTTGCCAAATGAATGTCTATGACAGCGAGCGTATGAAAGACGTTCTCGCGCCGATTGGCTATGCGCCTGTGGACGCTCCTGAAGGCGCCGACCTGGTCGTCTTGAACACCTGTCATATTCGCGAAAAAGCGACCGAAAAAGTCTATTCAGAGCTTGGCAAGATCAAGAAGATGAAAGCCGCTCAAGGCGGTAAAATGACGATCGCTGTGGCCGGCTGCGTCGCTCAGGCCGAAGGCGCGGAGATTATGCGCCGTCAGCCGGCGGTTGATCTCGTGCTCGGCCCACAAGCCTATCACAAGCTGCCAGAGATGATCGCTCGCGTGCACCGCTCGACCGGTGAGCGGTTGGAAACTGAGTTTGAGACGTTGGAAAAGTTCGACGCTCTACCAAAGGCGCGAACCGCAGACGGCCCGATGGCGTTTCTGTCTGTCCAAGAAGGCTGCGATAAGTTCTGCACCTTCTGCGTTGTGCCTTATACGCGCGGCGCTGAACTTTCGCGCCCGGTCGATGATGTCGTCATCGAAGCGCGCAATCTCGCGGCGCAAGGCGTGCGCGAGGTTCAATTGCTCGGCCAGAACGTCAACGCCTATCACGGCGCAGCCCCTTCGCTTGAAGGCGGCGACGAATGGACGCTCGCGCAATTGGTCCGGCATGTCTCGAAAATTGGCGGTCTCGATCGTATTCGCTACACGACCAGCCATCCGCGCGACATGGATGACGACCTGATCGCTGCCCATGCCGATACACCGCAGCTCATGCCTTTCTTGCATCTGCCGGTGCAATCAGGCTCGAACAATATCCTCAAAGCCATGAATCGCGGGCATACGCGTGAGCATTATCTCGACATCATGCGCCGGATGAAAGAGGCGCGGCCCGACATGGCGCTCGCCTCGGACTTCATTGTCGGCTTCCCGGGCGAAAGCGACAAAGACTTTGAAGACACCATGGATCTTGTACGTGAGGTCAATTACGCGATCGCTTATTCGTTCAAATATTCAGAACGTCCGGGCACACCTGCCGCGGAAATGTTCGGTCAGGTACCTGAAGACGTGAAAAATGAACGCCTGCAGGCCCTGCAAGCGCTCTTGAGAGAACAACAGACCGCGTTTAACGCCTCTAAAGTTGGAGAAATCGTCCCGGTTCTGGTGACCGGTAAAGGGCGCAAGGACGGGCAAATGCATGGCCGCTCGCCTTGGCTGCAAGCGGTGCACTTTGACGGCGCAGAAGATCTTGCCGGGCAAATCATCGATGTTGAGATCATCGGCGCGACTTTGAACTCGCTCTCCGGGCAATTGCCGAACCAATCGAAAGAGGTGGCCGCTTGAGCCGAACTTGGGACCCACGGGACGCAAGCCTCTTACCGGTGATTTGCGGGCCCAATCACAAAAATCTCCTGCTGCTCGAAACGGCGCTTGCCGATGGCGGCTTAAAGGCGGAAAGCCAAGGCGGTGGCATCCGGTTGGATGGTACCGATGAGGCAATTGCAACGGCAGAACTAGCCCTTTCGCTGTTTGAGACGGTCTTAGAGACAAATCCGCAAGCCGGGGTGCCCGCTTTGGAAGGCGCGATTGAACAAGCGCGCACGCCAAACCAGACTTACAAAACGCTGACCGGCCTGAAAGTTCCGATCAAAGCGCAAACCAATACGCAGGCCAAATATCTCGATCTTCTGACAGGGTCAGAGAATGATCTCATTTTCGGAGTCGGGCCGGCCGGTACCGGTAAGACTTTCCTCGCTGTCGCAGCTGGAGCTGCGGCGCTGAAGAACAAGTCCGCCGCCAAGCTGATCATTACTCGCCCCGCTGTCGAAGCGGGCGAGAATCTGGGCTTTCTTCCCGGCGATTTGGAAGAAAAAGTCGAACCCTATCTGCGCCCGATTTGGGACGCGCTGGATGAAACGCTTGGGGCCGATCAAGCCGGGCG
>CAYNUI010000311.1:0-2576 GCA_964400185.1 uncultured Hyphomonas sp. | reverse complement strand
CGCGGATAGGCCTGCCACCGAAACGCGAAGACGCGCGAGACGCGGGCGAAGTAAGACCCGACGGCGGCGTACATGAAACCGGAGAAAAGCGGGACCTCGCCAATGCGCAAAAGGCTCGCTTCAGGATAGGTCCAAGACCCAGCGTCGGTTTTAAACACTTCCATCGCGGTTCCAACGGCGTGGAAAATGAAGATCACGAGGGCCTCTTGGGGACGTTCTAAGCGCGTGATCAAAAACAAGGCCTGGAGGCCGATGGCGTAGAGAAACAGAAAATCGTACCGGCCAAGCGCAGCTTCACTCGGATAAAATTGATGCGTCAGCACGATGGCCGCGATCAGCAATCCGCCAAACAGACAGGCCCAGGCCTGCTTGATGCCGAACACCAGAAACTCAATCAATCCAAGGACCAGAGTCCGCGGCAGCACAGTCTCAACCGCCCGCTCTAAGGGCGGCAGAGCGCGCTGCAGGATCTGATCAACGCGGGAGATCTCGGGTAAGCTCATACGAGCTCTATCCAGCCCATATCTGGCAGTTTAGCGACCAAGACGCGTCCGAAAGGCGTCATAGCCAAAGTCGCTCACCAGCTCGATGCGGCCATCCTCATGACGCAGGGCAAGATTAGCGAGCGGGTTTCCGTTGAACGTATTGGTCTTCACGAAGGTGTAGTGCATCTGATCCGTGAAGACGACGCGGTCGCCCGGCTTGAGCGGCGCGGCGAAGGAATAGTCGCCAATAATATCGCCGGTCATACAGGTGCGCCCGGCGAGCCGATACGTGTATTCAAGCGCCCCCGCTTCGCCGGCGCCCTCAATCTCTGGCCGATACGGGACTTCCAGTACGTCCGGCATATGTGTGGAGGCGCTCGCGTCGAGCAGGGCGATATCAGCCTCGTTCCAATGCAAATCCACCACGCTGGCATGCAGCTCGCCGGTGTCGACCACGAGGCCACCGCCCGGCTCCAGGATGACGTCAATGTCGAACTGCGCGCGAAAAGCCTTGATCGCTGCAATCAGCGCATCGACATCGTAGCCAGGCTTGTTGAGGAAATGACCGCCGCCGAAATTAACGGCGCTGACCCGGTTCAAATAGGGAGCAAACCGCTCCGCCACATGCTCAATGAGACCGACCGAGCCGTCGGCCAGACTTTCGCATAGCGCATGCACGTGGAAAATATCGACTCCGTCCCAATCCACAGCCTTCAGCTTTTCAGCGACTTCTCCAAAGCGAGACTTGGGCGCGCATGGATCATAAAGCTCGCCGCCGAGTGTAGCATTGGAGAATCCTGGATTGACGCGCAAACCGATCTCAGCCCCCGCCTCTCGAGCGATCGGGCCATATGTCTCTAACTGAGCGGCGGAATTGAAGTAGATGTGCTGCGCAATGGATGCGAGGCGCTCGACCTCGCCAGGCGCATAGGCAGGCGAATAGACGTGCACTTCTTTGCCAAAGTCATCCGCCCCCAGTCTCGCTTCCTGTTCCCCGCTTGCTGTTGTGCCGTCGAGATCGTCTCGCAGCAGGGGGAAGGCCGCCGGGAGGGCGAACGCTTTGGTCGCGAGGAGGATTTTGCATCCGGCTTCTTCGCGTACGCGCCGCGCCGTTTCCAAATTGGCTCTCAGGCGCTTGATGTCCAAGACAAAACAAGGGGTTGGGATCTCGTTCGACACTCGCTTTTGCCCTTTCAACCGCGCGCTCCCACGCTAGGGTACCCCAAATAGGGAAACTCTAAAAAAATGCACCTTCGAATTGCAACTCGTGACGACATTCCAGCGATTGAAAGCCTGATGGCCGCATCCATGGCAGCACTATTGCCGAAATTCCTGGACGAGAAACAGGTCGAACGCTCCAGTGAAAGCATGGGCGTCGATACGCTGCTCGTCGATGATGGGACCTACTTCCTCGTCTATGTCGATGACACGCTCGCCGGTTGCGGAGGGTGGTCGCGGCGGCGGACGCTTTACGGTGGCAATCATACAACGGGCCGCGATGATGATCTCGCCGATCCTGAGACGGAGCCGGCGAAAATCCGCGCCATGTATACCCATCCTGATTTCACCCGCCGCGGCATTGGCCGGTTCCTGCTCGACGCGGGAGAAAACGCTGCGCGGGCGGAAGGGTTCAAGACGATGGAGATGGGCTCTACCGCACCGGGCCGACCGCTCTACAAAGCTTGCGGCTATGAGTTTATCGAAGACCTGTCTCAGCCGAGCGAAGACGGAACGATTGTCCCGATCCTGCGGATGCGCAAAGCTCTGGTTTAAGCGTCACGGTTCGTCGATCAGATTCCCATCATCGTCGCGGATTTCGGGTCCATCAATGCGGACTTTGCCGTCTCCAAACGGTGCATCGCGCTCTTGCAAGGCTTGCTTTAGCCCGACTTCGCTCGCGCGTTTCACGAACCCGCGCGCGCTAGCCGCCTGATGACCACGCGCATCGTTCTCGACAGCGTATCTCTGCAGCGTGCGGGCGCCCATAAGCTCTAGGCCCATGTTCACGGCCCGCTTGTTCGCCGCAAGAATGTCTGGATCGATCAGCGCAAAGCGATCCGCAAGACCTTCCACTTCCTGCTCCAGCAAATC
>CAYNUI010000310.1:1225-2590 GCA_964400185.1 uncultured Hyphomonas sp. | reverse complement strand
GTGGCGGGCGAGACCTATGTTCCGGCGCGCTATGCGAGTGCCGCTTGCCTTTTGTCGCAGGCCTTTTCGCCGCGGTTCTTTTGGACTGGGTTCTATGTCGTCGATCCGAACAAAGCGGATGAGTTGGTCGTCGGGCCTTACCAAGGCACGCTTGGGTGTTTGAGGATTCCCTTTGGCAAAGGTGTTTGCGGCGCGTGTGCCAGCGAGAAACAGAGCATTATCGTTCCGGACGTGCATGCCTTCCCCGGCCATATTGCCTGCGACAGTCGCACCAACTCTGAAATCGTTGTCCCGGTTTTTGATGCGTCAGGGGTGCTCGCCGCCGTCCTTGATGTCGACAGCGAGCAACCGGATGCCTTCGATGAGGTCGACCGATTAGGGCTCGAGGCTATCTGCAGCAATCTCCTGACCGCCTGATCCGGGCACTACGTCATCCGCTTCGGGCTGAGGTGTAATCTGCGGGATCGCTTGCTCGATGCGCGCGACCATGGCCCGCTCCATAATGTCGAGCTTTTCAGCCCGCACACCCGTCTTGGCCTCGATCGACGGATTGAAGGTCATCCATTGATCTGTGTCGGGCGAATAGCGAGGCCACGGTGTTAATCCAGCGCCGTTTGGATCGCCCGTCTTAGCGAAATTGGTCCAATACAGCCCCATGGCTTCGGTTAGCAGCTCGTCCTCTTCGGTGAGGCCCGCAAGCGGGCTGTGGCTGCCAAAGACGAAGAAGATTTCGGCCGCGTGGAATGCGCCAATCGTTTGCGTTTTGGACGGTGGCACGCGCGTGAAGTGATAGAGATAGGTTGGCTCGCCAGCTGCAACATTCGCCGCTGCAAGATAGCGCATGTGAACCCCGAAGAGATCGTCACCGAGCATATCGGTTTCGGCCTTTTGATAGGTCTCCGGATCATCCAAACCATAAAGCGCGATTAGGCGTGCGGCATCATCCACGCCATAGAGCTCTTCCAAATAGGCCAGACGGTCATCCAACGCGTCGGGGAATTCCGGAACAAGAACCGTCGGTTTTTGGATGCTGTCATAGAACAGCGTGCCTTCGTCGCCATTGTAACCGGCAAGGATTGGCACATTGTGAATGCTGCCATCGCCAATTGCTTCGCCCATCAGTTTTGGGATGACGACGCCATCGACGGTTGGCAGCGCATAGCCCCCCAGATGCATCTTGTTTGGAATGTGGGCGATAATGTCTGCGGCAGGAATGGCGCGAAGGTCAGCAGCCGTGGCGTCGGCGCTCGCAATACCGTCAAAGAACTCAAGGCCCGCCTCATGCATGGTGAGCCGGCCTTCAATCGCTGTGGTCAGCCCGTTTGCATTATAGGTTGAAGCGCCGCTTTGCAGGATGGCCTTGTG
>CAYNUI010000310.1:0-1125 GCA_964400185.1 uncultured Hyphomonas sp. | reverse complement strand
CCCATGCCGTTGAGCAAGTCGCTCAAAAACTCGCTGCTGCCTGCGCGCGCTTGAACGCATTCTGCGCCAAACACGGTGCCGTCTCTTGTGCCGTCCCAGGACAGCGCGGGTTGAGGTGCGCGCCAGCGTAAATCTCCGACCGGTGGCGCCGCGAACGGGATGCCATTGATTTGGAGAATGTCGGCATTGTCCGCATCAATCCCGGATTGAATCGCGCCTTGTGCCAGTTCTACAATCGGCCCTGGCTCAAGCGGTGGCGCCGGGCGTGTGATCATCCACACGAGTCCGCCATAAGCGGCTGCGGCGAGCGCCGCGAGGGCGGCAACGACAATTAAAAGCCATTTCATTTTTGCTCTCCATGCAACCAAAGCGGCCGCGTCACGATCAGATCTTGGCATAAAAGCCCCGCGTCGCGGTGGCGCGACATGGCTTTATACTCCGGATGGTTCAGCGTCGCGATGAACGCCTGACGGCTTGGGAACGAGTTGACCAGCACGCCATCCCAGTTTCCGCCCCCGATGAAGTATCGTTCCGTCGTGGCCAGCAAGCTGGTCGTTCCGCCGACTTCAGCGGCGGCCTTTGTAAAGGCCTCGGAATAGCGGATATAGGCAGTCTCTCCGGAGCAGTCTTCGCCATACTCTGGATCGCCTTCCTTATACTCGGCTTTGACCCGAAATTTGAGGAGGTTGACCTGGCTCACGGGGCCATCATGGGGATCATCGCGAAATGCGCGGAACTGATCCGCCGTAGGTTGGAAGGCTGGCATGAGAGGTCCTCCTGATGCTGCGTCCTTATAAGCCTTGTCGCAGGCCGCACTGGCAAGCCTCACGACGCGTTAGGGCGCAGGTCTGGGTGCTTTGCGAAATAGCGCTCGAGATAAAAAAGCCCAGCGGCGTGCAAGCCATGTTGCTCGTCAAACGTGTCATAGGTGAGAAATTCGTCATAAGGCATCTCAATCACTTCGATCTCTTCATTTGGATCGAGAGACTGCCGCGCGGTCGGCGCGCATCCAAGCGCCAGATAAAAATGGAGCTCATTGTCTTGAATGGCCGGGTTGGGATAGCAGGTCCCGAAAAGGTGCATCTCCCTTGCTTCATATCCTGTTTCTTCAAGAAGCTCGCGCCG
>CAYNUI010000309.1:0-2591 GCA_964400185.1 uncultured Hyphomonas sp. | reverse complement strand
GCGCTTAGGGCTAAGTGAGGGTTAATGGGATAGGAGGACGCACGATGCCCGGCGGCCGGTTTAGCATTCTGATTATCGGCCTGATCGGCCTAGCGGTCTATTATTTCTCCAATCAGGAAGTGAACCCGTATTCGGGCAAGAGCGAGTTCAATACGATCTCGATCGACCAGGCTTCAAAGCTTGGTGCGCAGTCTTATGTTCAGATGCTGCGCCAGGAGGGCCGCAATGTGATTTGCGGCGGCGGCAGCTCCAGCTGCGATATTGCCGGGCGGCAGGTCTATGACACAGTGAACGAGATTGGCGAGCGCTTGCGCGTGGCGGCGATTGAGATGGAAGAGGACTATCTCTCTGCGGGCTATTCCTTCCAGCCGGTCGCGCGCGAGTTTGATTGGACCTTCAATGTCATCCAATCCGAACAGCCCAACGCCTTCTGTCTGCCCGGCGGCTATGTCGCCATCTATACCGGCATTCTCGATATCACGGGCAACTATGATGGCCGGGTGACGCTGGAAGACATTCAAGACGTGGACAAGCTCGCCGTCGTTATGGGTCATGAGATTGGCCACGCACTCGCCCATCATGGCGCCAAACGGATGAGCAATACGCGGCTCGCGCAAATGGGTACCGTCGCCGTCGGGCTCGGCATTGGCGATATGGACCCCGGCCAAGCGCAAATGGTCCAGGCGGCAATGGGCATGGCCGCGCAAGGCGGACTGATGGCCTTTTCTCGTGAGCATGAAACCGAAGCCGATAAGATCGGTTTAGAGCTCCTCGTCCGGGCCTGTTACGATCCCCGCGAAGCGCCTGAACTGTGGCAGCGCATGGGTCAGATTGGCGGTGGCCAGCGTCCGCCAGAATGGATGAGCACGCACCCCGCCTCAGAGACCCGCGCCGCCAATTTCCGCACTTGGATGCCAGCGGCGATCGAGATGTATGAGAGCCGCTGTGGGGCGCTTCGCTAGTCCGGCTTGGCCGCCCTCACATTTGATTGATTTGTCTCCGCCGCGCGTGCGCCGTTAATGGCGGCATGGGACGCGTATTATGATCCTTTTGACCGGTGCGAGCGGTGTGATTGGCAGCGAGCTCGCGCCGCGCCTGCCACAAGATCAACTGATCCTTGCTCGACACCGCGCGCGGCCGGGTGGGGCGGCACGACAGATTGCGGTCGATATACGCCATCCAAAACTTGGCCTTTCTGACGCCGACTATCAGGCTCTCTGCGGCGAGGTGGAGACGATTATCCACTGCGCCGCGATCACGGATATGAGCGGGCAGGTGCCGGAGCTTGGACCGACCAATATTGCCGGGGTCCGCCATGTGGTTGAACTGGCCGAGGCGGCGGGCGCGGATCTGCATTTCGTCTCAACCGCTTATTGTTCTGAGACCTACGGCCCAGCAGCGCCGGTAGCGTCGGACTATGTCGCCTCTAAACGGGCAGCTGAGGCGCTGGTCCGGGCAAGCTCGGTGCGCTGGACGATCACGCGGCCGAGCATTGTCGCAGGTCATTCTGAGACCGGCGCAATTGCGAGCTTTCAGGGCTTTCACATGTTCATCGCGACAGTGCTCAAGGGACGCTCGCCCATCATCCCACTCGCCCGCGAGACGCAATGCGATTTCGTGCCCGTCGATTGGGTGGCGGAGGCGATTGCCGACATGGTCCACGACCCAGATTGGGGCCGGACCTATTGGCTGACCTCGGGCGCCGACGCCCTCACGATTGATGAGATGATGCGGTTTGGCGAGCCGCATGCGACAGCGTTTGGCCGTGATCTGAGCGCCGTCACGTTGATGGCACCGGCCTGCGTCGAGCGGGATGTGTTGCCGGTGCTCCGCCCACGGATGCGCGAGCGCCTCTCTATGTTGGTGGAGCTCTCCAAGGTAATGAGCCGGGCTGAGCCCTTTCCGTCGGACCTCATCCAGCCGTCCGAAGCGGCGTTGCGGCGGGCGCTGCTCGCCAATTTGGATCATTGGATCGCAGAATCCGTTAAGGGCACCAAAAAATAAGAGGCCCGCTCCGTTTAGGGGAGGGGCCTCAGTTTGGGGGAGAGTGGGTCGCTTTAGCCTCGAACGGGCTCTTTATTATTGTCGCCAAGCTTCGGCAGAAGCATGCCAACGTCTTGTTGGTAATTGCGATAGTCATCGCCAAACTCATCCACGAGATCTTTTTCTTCAAATTGGATCGCGATCAGGATGTAGGCGGTGGTCATGATGGCAAATAGCAAGTGCGCTGCGGTCATGGTTGGGGTCGCCCAAAAGATGATCAACCAGCCAACATAGATTGGGTGGCGCACCAGCTTGTGCATGCCGGGTACGCGGAACTTCATCTCAGGTGGGGTTTTGCCGCGGAAATGATACCAAACTTGGCGCAGACCAAAGAGATCGAAGTGATTGATCAGCCAGGTGGCGTAGAACAGGATGCCCCAGCCGACAAAGTAGAGGCCGATAATCGCGGCGCGCCAAGGCTCTGCGGTGACCGTCCAAACCGATCCGCCCATCGGCTCCCAAAAGAAGAAGAAAGCGATCATGGCGAGGTTTGAGAACAGGACATAAGTCGAGCGCTCAGCCGCTTCGGGAATGATCTTGGTCCAGGC
>CAYNUI010000308.1:0-2595 GCA_964400185.1 uncultured Hyphomonas sp. | reverse complement strand
TCTAATCCGCGGCCATTGACGCTACGGGCTTCCCAGGCCCAGCTCCCCCATTCGGCTTCGCCACTTTCTCGCGCAAAGCCGGTCATCCCTGATATGCCCATTAATTCTCCCGCTCGCGCGCAATTTCTCCACGCTCATAAGCGCGATAAGCGGCGACATTTCGTTGGTGTTCGGCGTAAGTCTCAGCGAACAAATGCCCGCCTTTTCCATCGGCGACGAAGAATACGTAGTCGGTCTCCGGTGGATCTAGGACCGCCTTGATCGCATCGCGTCCCGGGTTGCAGATCGGCGTCTTCGGAAGGCCATCGATTTGATAGGTGTTCCAGTCTGTTTTGCGATTGATTTCAGACCGATAGAGCGTCCGGCGCTGGCCGCTGCGATTGTAAAGCGGCTCGCCTTTGGAAACGCCATAAATGATCGTGGGATCGCTCTCTAGGCGCATGCCCTTCTTCAACCTGCCCACGAAAAGACCAGCGACGAGCGGGCGCTCATCGGCGCTCGCTGTTTCCTTCTCAACCACAGAGGCCAGAATAACCGCTTCATACGGGGTAGATATGGGAAGGCCGTCTTGGCGGGTGTCCCAGATCTCTTCTAAGAGCGCATCTTGTGCCGTTTCCATCCGTTCCAAGAATTGGGTGCGGGTGGTACCAGCGCCGAACGCGTAAGTATCAGGAAGCAGGACGCCTTCTTCAAACTCGCGTTCTGGCAAATCACCAACGAGGTCATTGGCCGCTTCAACGCGCCGAAGGATTTGCGCCGTGGTCAGACCTTCTGGAATTGTGAGGCGATATTCAATCACCTTACCTTCGACGAATTGCGTGAGGATATCGGCGACACTAGCGCGACCTGGAACAACATAGGCGCCAGCCTTAATGTCGCTCTCAATATCATCGAGACGCGCTTTCAAGCGAAGAATTCGTTGATCTGCAACGAGGCCTTCGCTTTCCAACCGGTTCGCTACGCTCGCGAGGCCCTCGCCGCGCTCAATCGTAAACTCGACCTCATGGGCGATAGGGCCCGGCTTAGCGACTTCGCCTTGCAACCAGAACCAACCATATCCGAGCGCGCCTCCAGCGAGAACCGCAAGGACGAGCACCAAAGCAATCAGACTTTTTAGAAAACGCATTTAGACCTTAAGTCCCGTATTGGCCCCAGCGTTTTTATTGGTCGCGCCAGTCGCGGAACTAGTCAACCTGCTTCAAGATGAGCGATGCGTTAGTCCCGCCAAATCCGAACGAATTGGTCATCGCGGCGCGCACTTGACCTTTCTTGGCCTTGTGCGGGATGAGGTCGATCGGCGACTCGACGCTTGGATTGTCGAGATTGAGGGTTGGCGGCATCACTTGGTCACGGATCGCCAAGGCACAGAAAGCCGTTTCAATCGCGCCTGCGGCCCCTAGAAGGTGCCCCACGGCGGATTTCGTAGACGAAAGCGACAGGTTCTTCGAGTGATCGCCGAATAGACGCTCAACCGCGCCGACTTCGCCTTCGTCACCGCGCGGCGTCGAAGTGCCATGGGCGTTGACATAGTCAATCTGGTCAAGCGTTAGACCAAGATTGCGCTCGGCATGGCCCGCGGCCATTTTCATCGCGCGATATCCGCCTTCAGCACCTTCAGCAGGCGCCGTAATGTGGTGTGCATCGCCGGTCAGACCGTAGCCTGCGACTTCCGCATAGATTTGAGCGCCGCGCGCTTTGGCGTGCTCATATTCTTCTAGAACGAGGACAGCAGCCCCTTCGCCCATGACAAAGCCGTCACGGCCTTCATCATAGGGACGTGATGCGCGCTTTGGCTCGTCATTGTATTTCGTCGACATCGCTTTTGCGGCGCAGAACCCAGCGATTGCGAGTTCGCAAATCACCGCTTCGGAGCCGCCCGCAACCATAACGTCTGCGTCGCCATATTGAATGAGGCGGGCGGAATCGCCGATGGCATGTGCGCCAGTCGCACAAGCCGTGACCACAGAGTGGTTTGGCCCTTTAAATCCGTGTTTGATGGAGACTTGGCCTGAGGCCAGGTTGATCAAAGCGGACGGAATAAAGAAAGGGCTCACTTTGCGCGGCCCGTTCTCATAAAGGTTGATCGAAGAGTCGTAGATGCTCTGAAGACCGCCAATACCAGATCCGATCAGAACACCTGTGCGCTCTTTATCTTCATCTGTCTCAGCGACCCAACCAGAGTCCTGAACGGCTTCATCCGCTGCGCCAATCGCATAGAGAATAAATTCATCAATGCGACGACGCTCTTTCGCGGTTGCCACAGCATCAGGGTCAAACGCGTGCGGATCGTCTTCTGATCCGCCACCGCGGCCATCTTTGTATGGAACTTGGAAGGCAATCTTACAGGATGTGTTTTCCGGATCGAACGTATCGATCGGCCCTGCTCCAGATTCCCCAGCGATCAAACGCTCCCAGGACGCCTCTCGATTTGCAGCGAGAGGCGAGATGATTCCGATACCTGTGATGACAACGCGGCGCATATATCAACCTCTAGCTGACGTGAGCGTTGATATGAGTGACCGCATCACCGACGGTGCGGATGTTTTCCTGCACGTCGTCTGGGATCTCGATATTGAACTCTTCTTCAAAAGCCAT
>CAYNUI010000307.1:0-2627 GCA_964400185.1 uncultured Hyphomonas sp. | reverse complement strand
GAGACAAGAAAGTCGCGCAAGTGCGTTGCATCGCCACCGAAGCCTGTCGCCGCGCCGAAAATGGCGCAGACTTCATTAAGCGCGTGCGCGATGAAACTGGACTGACCTTCAAGATCATTGGCCCGGAAGAAGAAGCGCGATTGGCGCTAATCGGATGCCACAATCTCATCGAACCCAAGACCGACCGTGTGCTGGTGATCGATATTGGCGGGGGCTCGACCGAGCTCTCTTATGTGGATGCGAGACCGGCGCATGATGGCGGTCTTAAAGGGCTGCTTAGCAAGCCGCCAATTTTGGGATGGCGCAGCCTGCCTGTTGGCGTCGTCACCTTGACTGAAGCGTTTTCGCATTTGCCGGAGGAGAAAGCTTATCCGGAAATGCTCGCCCATGTGATGAGCCATATCGAAAAGTGGAAGCATACACCTGATATCCGCAAAGCCTTTGAAGAAGGCCGAGCTCATGTCATCGGCACTTCAGGAACCGTGACGTGTTTAACGGGCGTCACGCTCGGCTTGCAGAAATATCGCAGAGATCGCGTCGATGGGGCTTGGATGTCGGAAGCGGAAATGATGGGCACCGTTCAAGATCTGCGCAATGCCGGTGAGAAAGGGATGCATAAGTTCCCAACCATTGGTCCTGATCGTGCGGGGTTGATGCTCGCTGGGTGCGCCATCGTAGAAGGCACATGGTCGCTGGCGCCGGGTGGACGCATGCGGGTTGCTGATCGCGGGCTTCGAGAAGGCCTGTTGCTCTCTATGATGCAAGGTCCTAAACGCCGGCGTCGAAAGCGACGTCGGAAACCATCTGACCCTCGTCAGTCGAAACCGGAGCAGGCCTCAGCATGAGCGATGATAATAAACGCCGCTGGAAAGGGCCAAGCTCTGGAAAGAAATCATCGGGGCGACGCACCGGTGAGCGAAAAGTCACGGCCTATCGCGCTAAGTCGGAAAGTTCGAAAAAGTGGATCGAGCGGCAGCTCTCTGATCCTTATGTCCAGAAAGCCAAATCAGAAGGTTATCGCGCTCGCGCAGCCTATAAGCTGTTGGAGATCCACGAGCAGACCAAGCTGCTAAGACCCAATATCAGAGTTGTGGACCTCGGCTGCGCGCCTGGCGGTTGGCTTCAAGTCTGCGTCAAGCATGGTGTCAAAGAAGTCGTTGGGATCGACCTGCTTGAGATGGAGCCGGTGCCGGGAGCTTTCATTATCGAAGGCGATGTGAATGATCCGGAGGATGTTGCCGCCATGATGAAAGGCCTAAGCGGGCCGCCAGACCTTGTCCTGTCCGATATGGCGGCGAATACAACAGGCCATAAGCAAACCGATAGTCTGCGCACCGCCGCGCTCGCAGATATGGCGCTTCATTTTGCCGAAGAGAATTTGGTCTCCGGCGGCGCGTTTTGCTCGAAAGTCTTTCAAGGCGGTGCGACGCCGGAGATGATGGCGAAGCTCAAGCATTTGTTTAAGTCAGTGAAACATATCAAACCTCCGGCCAGCCGGTCTGGATCCCCAGAGCTGTTTGTCGTTGCCAAAGGATTTCGCGGGCGGTGAGTTTCGCGCCTCCGCCATCCACATCTGACTATCCAGAGGTCCACACTGGGCCACTCACAGCGCTCATCATTACAATTCTATCAGCGCTCGCTTACGCGGTAATCTTTGGTGTGTGGGGAGGCGACCTACGGTCTGATACTGGGATGCTTTGGGCAAGCTTTGGTTTGGCCGCCACGCTGCTCGTATTGGCGTTTATCGATCTGAGAACCGGATTGCTATTGGATGTCCTAACGCTCCCTTTGATTGTGGCCGGTGTGGGCATCTCATTCATGAGCGGGCTAGGGTGGGGCCTGTCTGTCTTGGGTACGATGATTGGCTATGGGGTGATCGCCGCCCTCGCGCTCTATTGGCGCCGAACGCGGGGATATGAGGGGATCGGCCTGGGGGATGCGAAACTTCTAGCAGCCGGCGGCGCCTGGGTCGGGGCGTTTGGGCTACCCGTGGTTCTGTTGATCGCATCCGGATTGGGAATCATCTCCGCTCTGACCGTGTCACAAAAAGCACGGAAGGGAGATGTTTCCACAGCTATCGCATTTGGACCGTGTCTCTGTTTCGCCATTTGGGTGGTTTGGTGCGTGCGCGAAACGATCTTTGGTTAAGAGTCCGAACCCGGATTATATGAAAATCCTGTAACCCTTGTTTCTTATACCTTTTAGGGTTTTTCGCAGATCTTTTAGTTGCGAAGGTATTCGTCCGAAGCAGGATTAATATGCTGGAATATCAGTGACTTATTGCTACGGTTTTGTGTCAAATAGCGTCACAGAAGTGTAATTTCTCCGCAAAAAAAGCGTCATGCACTTTCAATAATTCCGCCTCTGAATCAGACGCGGGAGGGCCGCGCCTGAATTCGTTTGGAAAACGGTATCAGGGGTTACACCAATGAAACTCAGAGCAACTGCAAGCGCGTTTGCGCTTGGAATGTTAGCGGCGGCCTGTTCGCAAGGGAGCAATATCGCGTCACCCGGCGCGACGACGCCAACCACTCCGCCCACAACGGGTGGCGGCGGCGGTGGCGGAACCCCGACAACGCCAACGGCCTCATGTCCGACGGGTTTTACGCAAGATGCGGCAACCGTTG
>CAYNUI010000306.1:0-2653 GCA_964400185.1 uncultured Hyphomonas sp. | reverse complement strand
AGCGTCGGCTGGTCGATCAGCCCGACAATGGCGTCACCCGCCTCATCGACCAGGCCAATCAAGCTTGTCCAAGTGGGAAGGCCAGCAACGAAGGCCCGCGTGCCATCAATCGGGTCCAAGACCCACGTCCAGCCGGTCGATCCTTCTTGGCGACCATATTCCTCGCCGAATATCGCGTCATCGGGTCTGAGCGCTTGCAAAACGGCCCGCATGGCCCGTTCAGCGGCTTTATCGGCCTCGGTCACCGGGTCGAAGCGGGCGCCATCCAGCTTATTTTCTATGTTTTTCAGGGATCTAAAATGCGGATCGATCGCATCACGCGCCGCGTCAGCCATGGCTTTCGCGACGTCTAAAGCATCAAAATCTAGCGATACTGTCATGCGCCGCGCTTAGCGGCACATTGTAGGCGAGGTCAAGCCGCGCCGGTTTCGGAGGCTTCAGACTCAAGCGCCTTTGCCAGTTCCAACAGACGACGTCGCGGACGTTCACCCAGTCGATAATAAGCCCGAACAAGCTCTAGGGTCTCTTTTTGGCTCAGAATGTCGGCGTCCATACGCTCAGCATCATTCGCCGCCATGCCTTGCATGTCATCGGTCTCAAGCCCATCGAAGAAGTATTGAACAGACACGTTCAATGCACGCGACAGATCATAAAGCCGCGAAGACGTCACCCGATTGGCGCCGCATTCGTACTTTTGAATTTGCTGGAAGCGAACGCCCACCATTCCCGCAAGGTCCTGTTGAGTCATTCCCAGCAAGCGACGACGACGCCGCAAACGTTTGCCGACATGCAGATCAGTTTTATCCGTCATCCCGTTCTCCGGTCTAATCGGAGGCCCCTCAAAAGAGTCCCGATTGTGAATTGGTGCTCGATGAACAGCAATTCCCGTGCCGGTTTAGAAAAAGCATACAATTCAATCTACTAGTAACGCGCCGCAGATCCGTCTTGACCTAAAGTCATCCCTCTAGCGCAAGGGAGTTATGCGGCAGTGCAGCGTAAAAGGGGTTGAGTTTTGTGCGCCGCACAATATGTTTGTCTCAGCACTGCGGTGCCAACGCCTTCTGGCGTTTCCTCCCTTACCTAATACAGCCGCGCTTCATAGCGCGGCTCTTTTTTTACCCGCATTCGGCGAGCGCGAAGTCGTGAATCTCCTGGATGAGGTCCGTCAGCTGCAATTGCAGTTTTGCAAACCCGGCTGATTTCTCAATCGCAACCTCATCCATGTAGAGCCCTCGATTGATCTCGATTTGCAGCACATGCGTGCCTCGGCGCGGACGCCCATAGCGACGGGTCGTGTATCCCCCCGCATAGGGCGCATTGCGCGCAACGCTCAGATTCTGCCGCCTGAAGAACCGCTCAACCAAAGACGTGAGACGCGCTGAACAACTCGATCCAAACCGGTCCCCCAGCACAATATCCGGCATATTCGAGCGCCCAGGCTGGCGAGACGGCATGGAGTGACAATCGATCACAAAAATGTCTGACCAATCCGCCTTGAGCGTCTCCATTTCCTGCTGCAGGGCCTCATGATAACGATCATGCACTTCCGACAGTCGAAACGCACCATCTGCTCGCGTGATCTGCCCTGCATAAATATCCCGGCCGCTCGCCCCGACCCTTGGCAGACAACCAAGTCCAGCCTTTACCCGGGCGCTGGGCATGCCCGCCACGCGCGGTGCCCCGTCGACGAACATGCTGGCATCGAGCTCTCGAGCGTCGCGGTTTAAGTCGACATAGGCGCGGCCATAAACGCCCTGGATCATGACCCCGCCAAGCTCAGGTGCAGCGCCATAAAGCTCATCGACGAAAGCGTCTTCTGTGCGCCGCAAATCTGACAACGGAACGCTCAGCATATCCTGCATCTCTTGCGGGTAATGCGCCCCAGAATGCGGAGAGGTATAAATAACCGGCACGGTGACGGCATTGCCGCGCTGAATCTCAAATCCGGGCACAGGCGCGCGCGGCAGCTTTGACAGAGGTTCGGCGACGATACGCATACTCCTTTAAGTCTGGCATCCTCGCTCCAGGTCAAGGGTTCACTGGAGATAATCTTGCAGTGCAGTTGCGCTGGAAAAAGCACACCAGTTCTGAGAAATCGCGCTGAAATTCACTGTGGGTTTACCGATTGCAGGCCTATATGGCATTTATTGATCTCAGGGACATTTCAGCATGAGCAAAATCTTGTTGGCAGAAGACGATGATGCGATGCGCTCTTTTTTGAGCGCTTCTCTGCGGCGTGCTGGCCATGATGTCCAAGATTTCGAAGATGGCGAAGGGGCGCTCGAAGCCCTGGAACGCGAAGTTTTTGATCTTCTGCTCACCGACATTGTGATGCCGGGCATTGATGGCATTGAACTCGCCCGCCGCGGCGCTGAACTCGATCCGGCCATGAAGATTGTCTTTATTACTGGCTTTGCGGCCGTCGCATTGTCCGGCGGGTCGCCGACCCCTGCCGGCGCAAAAGTCCTGTCGAAGCCGTTCCACTTGCGCGAATTGGTCGACGAAGTCGAACGAGTCATGGCGGCCTAAGCGGCCACTGAGATCGGTTGCAGTTCAGGCTTGACTTAGAGCCCTCAAAAAGAGAAGACCCGTTCTTCCAAATCGGATGGTCGATTAGCTCAGTGGTAGAGCACTGCATTGACATTGCAGGGGT
>CAYNUI010000305.1:0-2659 GCA_964400185.1 uncultured Hyphomonas sp. | reverse complement strand
CGGGGTCGCCCGTAAATTTCTGAAAACCACGTCCACATGAATTCTGGTATCCTTTGCTTCGCGCGGCCATCAGGACGCGCTATAGGAATCAAATGAGCGCCCCTATCCGGATTCCTGAAGGCTTTGTCGACGAGCTAAAAGCGCGGATTCGTCCGTCTGAGGTGATCGGCCGTAAGGTTAAGCTCAAGAAGCAAGGTAAAGAATGGGTGGGGCTCTCCCCATTTACCAATGAGAAGACGCCGAGCTTCTACGTCAATGATCAGAAAAAGATCTTCAAATGCTTCTCCTCTGGCATTGGCGGGGATGTCATTTCCTTTGTCATGGAGACCGAACGGCTCTCCTTCATGGACGCGGTGGAAAAGCTCGCCGATGAAGCCGGTATGGCGCTGCCAAAAGCGACGCCCGAAAGCCAGGAGCAATATGATCGCCGCCTGCGCCTGATCGCAGCCTGTGAGGCGGCGGCGGCTTATTACGAGGCTTGTCTGCGCGAGCCTGAGGGTGCTGAAGCGAGACGCTATTTGGAAGGCCGGGGCCTTCGTCCAAACGCTTGGGGCAAGTATCGCCTCGGCTTCTCGCCCGATGATTGGCGCAAGACCTTTGAGCATCTGAAATCCAAAGGCTTCTCCAAGAGCGAAATTGTTGAAGCGGGCCTCGCGGTTGAGAAAGAGGGCGGCGGCGAGCCTTATGATCGGTTCCGCGGACGGCTCATGTTTCCGATCGAAGATGCCCGCGGCCAAGTCATCGCGTTTGGCGGTCGCGCTCTGGAGCCGGATGCGAAGCCAAAATACTTAAACTCCTCAGACACTCCGCTTTTCCACAAATCCAAGGTCCTCTACCGCTACAAGGCGGCGCGTGAAGCCTTCGGAAGCACGGACGAAGGCGGCCTGATTGTTTGCGAAGGCTATATGGATGTCATCGCGCTCAATGAAGCGGGCTTTGGCTTCGCAGTTGCGCCGCTCGGAACCGCGCTCACTGAAGATCAACTCGGGCTCTTATGGCGCGCGGGCCCGGAACCGGTGCTCTGTTTCGATGGCGACCGCGCCGGGCTCGGCGCAGCTTATCGCTCGATTGAGCGCGCTTTGCCCGGACTACAGCCTGGCCGCAGCGTGTTTTTCTGCCTCTTGTCGGACGGCATGGACCCGGATGATTTGATCCGCGACAAAGGCCCCGCTGCTATGGGCAAGGCGTTGGACGGCGCGCTGCCTTTGGTCGAAGTGCTTTGGCAGCGCGAGCGCGACTTAGAAGCCGTCGACACGCCTGAGCGCCAGGCTGGGCTCGAACAGCGTCTGATGCAGGCCGCGAGCACAATCCAAAACGGCGCGGTTAAATCGGCCTACGAGCGTGAGCTGAAAGCCCGTATGCGGGACTATCTCTGGCAAATGCGCTCGGCCAAACGGGGCGGCACCATGGCGCCGTCACGCGGTGGCCGGGTGGTTGCGCCAGCGCTGAAAGGCGGCACACCGGCTAAGACACGCGGGCTCGGTCTGGTTGTGCGGGCCGTCGACCATCACCACCTGGCCGAGATCGGTTTTGAAGCCTTAGCGGTGGCCGAGTTTCCAGATCCAGATGTTTCGGCCATCAGAGACGCCCTGATCAGCCAAAATACTGCAGAATCAGGTGTTGACCGGACGGCTCTCAGCAACCATTTAGAGAGCCTTGGAAATTTGCGCGCTGCAGAACTGTTAAAGAATTATCCCGACATCCCAGAAATTCCCCAAGGTGGGTCAGAGGAGCGGGAATGGCTGATCGCCTTGGAGCAGTATGCACGCCTGGAAGGCACGGACGGGTCCGGCCGCAATTCTGGCGAGGCTTTTGCAACGCCAGAGGATGCGCGTCACCGTCATCGTCTCGTGTCGGAGAGAAGGGCTCGCACAGCGCGACTCAATGAGGCAGCGGAAAAGGCGGATCAAGGCTGACCCCTTTTTACGGAATTGAAAGTGTATGCTGCGAAGCGGCGCGCAGCGGACAGGAGCGATAAATGGCGAAAGCCAAAGCGGAAGTACTCGAAGAAGGCGAAGACCGTCCGGTCCTCGATCTCAGCGACACCAAAGTCAAAAAGTTTCTCAAAGATGCCAAAGCCAAAGGCTATGTCACGCTTGAGCAGCTGAACAAAGTTCTGCCTGAAGACGAGCTGTCTTCGGACCGGATTGAAGACACGATGGCCATGCTGTCTGAGCAAGGCATCACCGTTGTCGACAATGAAGAAGAAGGTGAAGCGGCTGCTAAAGGCACCGCGGTTGCCACGACCGGCACGACCGGAGCTGTCACCAAGAAGGGCAATGCGCGCGGATCTGACCGCACCGATGACCCGGTCCGCATGTATTTGCGGGAAATGGGCGCGGTTGAGCTGCTCTCTCGTGAGGGCGAGATCGCGATTGCCAAGCGGATTGAAGCTGGCCGCGATGCGATGATCCGCGGTTTGTGCGAATCGCCGCTGACTTTCGAAGCGATGATGGTCTGGCGCGACGAGCTCGTGAATGAGCGCATTCTGCTGCGTGATCTGATCGATCTTGAAGCGACCTATGGCGCCGAAAACCCTGCGCCTGAAGAAGACGAGCTCGACGAAGAAGAAGCTGAGGCCCGCGAAAACGAGACCGTCGAAGAACGCCACGCCCGTGAAGAGCGTGAGGACGAAGAAGAAGGCGCGGCAATGTCTATG
>CAYNUI010000304.1:0-2710 GCA_964400185.1 uncultured Hyphomonas sp. | reverse complement strand
CAGTCGACTTGGTCACCACGACGGTGAAGCCATTCATCAGTTCAGCGATTTCCTCGGCCGCGCCGTAGACATAGGAAAGGTCCGCGTGGCCATCGCCGCGACGAGAAGGCGTACCTACCGCAATGAAGACGGCATCCGCTTCAGCAATCGCTTCTTTGGCATCCGTGGTGAAGAAAAGCCGCTCTTCTTTGACGTTCTTTTCCACCAACGTATCGAGGCCAGGCTCATAGATCGGCATGATGTTTTGATGCAGGCGATCAATCTTGCTTGCATCCTTGTCTACGCATGTGACCACATGGCCGAAATCTGCAAAGCAGGCCCCACTGACCAGGCCAACATAACCTGTTCCAATCATCGCGACTCGCATGGGAATACCTCTTGTTTTCGTGCGCCCCTAAATATGAGCGGGACTGGTGCTATTTTTGGCCCCTCGGGTCAAGGCTCAGTGGGCAGAATGGACTAGAGTTGAAAGACTTTTTTGGGTTGAAAACGACCCGCGCGGACCTCGCCGAGCGCGATCGCTTTTCCGCCGCTCATGGTCAGCGCCAATCGATCCGGATCGTCCAAATCGGCTTGCGAGCGCCAATGCTCGACCAGATGCGGCATCAAGAGAATCTCACGGCCCTGTTTCAAGGCGGCCGCGTCGACCGCTTCAATCTCAAGCTGAGGCACGTCATCGATCACCGTCTCGAGCGGGCGCAATCGGCCTAGGAGGGCCTCCTTATCTTCCGCTAACGCCTCCAACTCTGTTAGCGAGACGGAGTTGGCTTCATTGAGCGCGCCAACGCGAGTGCGCCGCAACTGACTGACATGCCCTTCGGCGCCCAAGTCTTGTGCGATATCGCGGGCGAGGGCGCGGATATAAAAGCCTTTTCCCGAAACGACGCGAAACACGGCGTGATCGGCGTCCGGCACATCGATCAGTTCGGCCTCATAGACGGTCACTTCACGAGACGGGATTTCAAAGGTCTCACCATCCCGGGCGAGATCATAAGCCCGCTCACCGTCGACTTTGATCGCAGAATATTTTGGCGGCACTTGTTGAATGTCGCCAATGAATTTGGGGAGCAGGGCTTCGACCTCAGCCCGCGTAGGCCGCACATCTGAGGCGGCGATTACCTCGCCTTCTTTGTCCTGGCTGGCTGTGGATGTGCCCCATTCAATGGTGAACACATATTCCTTGTCGCAATCCATGGCCCATTGCGCGGTCTTGGTCGCTTCGCCAAACGCGATCGGGAGGATGCCATCGGCCAAGGGATCAAGCGTCCCGCCATGCCCGGCTTTTTGGGCGTTAAACAAGCGTTTGAGCTTGCCAACAACTTGGGTGGAAGAAATGTCGACAGGCTTGTCGACCGCGAGCCATCCGTGCACCGGATCGCCCTTGCGCTTTCGCTGTCTACCCATTCGGGTCTCTCCATGCGTGACCGCTGCGGTTCGGACGCAGGCGGGACGAGAAACTAGATCTTACTTAGTCTTTGAACGCGCTGAACACATCATCTGCAGACGGCTCGGCGGCATCGCTGGCGGGCGCTGCCGGCTCGGTCAGGTCGATGGTTTGCTCAACGGCATCGGCTGGGGCGAGGCCTGGCCCCTCTTCTTGGGCAGCGCGTTCGGCGTCCATTTTCTTGCGACGGCTGGATGCTTTCGAGATCACTTCATCGAGCTCGATTTGCGAACACAGACCAAGCGTCACCGGGTCGACCGGTTTGATGTTCTGGCTGTTCCAATGGGTCTTGTCGCGGACATTGGTAATGGTCGCTTTGGTCGTGCCGATCAGCTTAGAGATTTGCGGGTCGGTCACCTCAGGGTGATTGCGAATGAACCAGGCAATGGCGTCCGGCTTGTCACCGCGGCGTGCAACCGGGGTATAACGCGCGCCCTTGCGCTTCGGCTGCGGAATGTGGGCGATTTTCGACGGCGCGGTTTTGAGACGGTAGTCCGGATCTTCTTCGCCTTTTTGGATCTCTTCGCGGGTCAGCTCGCCACCAGAGATCGGGTCCACGCCGCGCATGTTCTCGGCAACATCGCCATCCGCAATGCCTTTCACTTCGAGATGGTGCAGACCACACAGATCAGCGATCTGGTCGAAAGTCAGTGTCGTATTGTCGATCAACCAGACCGCGGTTGCCTTGGGCATCAAAATATCGGCCATGGGAAGGTCCTTTAATAAGAGGCCAGAAATGCAGCCGCCCGAGACGTCGGTCTCGGGCGGTCAGGATTTCCAGCGTGAAATCATCTAACCCGCTCTATATAGCCGGAGCCGGAAGAGATTGGAAGCCTAACTCTGCGGTCGCGAGAGCAGGATTTTGCCGATATGGCCGCCTTTTGTCATATGCGCCTGGGCTGCTTCGGCCTCCTTGAAGGGATAGACGGTGTCGATCACCGGTTTGATGTCGCCAGAAAGGACGGCCGGCCAGAAGTCGACAAGGATCGCATCGCGGATCCGTTGCTTGTCATGGTTTGGCCGCGCGCGGAGCGTTGTGCCCGTGAGCACAAGGCGTTTCAGCATCAGCGGCATGAGGTTGAGATCGACTTTGTGGCCTTGCATATAAGCAATATTGACGATGCGACCGCCGAGTTTTGCGACGGTGATGTTCTTTTGAACATAGTCGCCGCCCACCATGTCGAGGATCACGTCCGCGCCGCCTTGCTCTTTGACCACGGCTTCAAAATCCTCATCGCGATAATTGATCGCGACATCAGCGCCCAA
>CAYNUI010000303.1:0-2717 GCA_964400185.1 uncultured Hyphomonas sp. | reverse complement strand
TCCAGCGCGAAGGTTTTCGATATCAGGCGTGGAACGCCGCTTAAGGCATCCACGAGTTCAATCTCTTTGTTGCGATCGATCGTGCCACGCGCTTTGCCGGCTGCGATGACGACGGCAGCGAGGGCGCAAAGTTGGGCGGTGAAGGCCTTGGTCGACGCGACCCCGATTTCAGGGCCAGCGAGGGTTGGCAGAACCAGGTCCACCTCGCGCGCAATGGTCGAGGTCGGGACGTTGACGACCGCGGCGGTCTTCAAGCCAGCCTCTTTGCAATACCGAAGCGCTGCCAGCGTATCGGCTGTCTCGCCCGACTGGCTGACGAACAGCGCGAGGCCGTTTTCCTTTGGAAGCGCCGGTTGACGATAGCGAAACTCTGACGCGATATCGGTTTTTACGGGCAAGCCAGCGATTTGCTCGAACCAGTATTCAGCGACGCAGGTGGCGTAATAGGCGGTCCCACACGCGACCATGTGAAGATGGGTGATCTTCGACCAATCAATCGCGTCATCATCTCCGGGCAACTCAATCACTTGGTCGAGCGCGTTGACATAGGCGCCAATCGTGCGCGCCGTGCTGTCAGGCTGTTCGAAGATTTCCTTCTGCATGAAGTGGCGATAATTGCCCTTCTCAACAGTGGCGCCACCGCTTTGGACAATCGTGCTCGGGCGCGCGACTTCAGCGCCGCTTTCATCATAAATTGTGTAGCTCGTCCGGCTGAGGACACACCAATCGCCTTCTTCGAGATAGACGACGCGATTGGTGAATGGTGCCACGGCGAGGGCGTCCGAACCTAAGAACATCTCGTCTTCGCCGATCCCAATCACCAAAGGCGAACCTTTGCGCGCGCCCATCATGAGATCCTCATGGCCTTCAATCAGAATGCAAAGCGCGAACGCGCCCTCAAGTCGCGCCAGCGTCGAACGAACCGCGGAAACTGGATCGTCTCCTTTAGCGAGGCCTGCCGAGACCAAATGCGCGACGGTTTCGGTGTCCGTCTCCGTTTCAAACTTATGTCCGGACGCTTCGAGTTCGTCTCGCAGGCGGCGGAAATTCTCGATGATGCCGTTGTGAACCAGAGCGACCGTCCCAGCGATGTGCGGGTGAGCGTTTGTCGTATTGGCGGCACCATGCGTCGCCCAACGCGTATGGCCGATACCGACTTGGCCAGGGATGGGTTGGTCACGTAGGAGGTCAGCTAAGTTGCTGAGTTTTCCCGCGGCGCGGCGGCGGTCCAGTTTACCGCCTTCCAGTGTGGCGATGCCTGCACTATCATAGCCGCGATATTCCAGGCGTTTCAAAGCTTCCATCGCCCGGTCGGCGGCTGAGCCTTCTTTTCCCAAAATACCGATGATCCCGCACATACGCTACTCCACTGCAGATGAATTCTTAGCCAGTCCCCTAAACGGATCGCTGCTGGCTCGTCATTGCACATCCTATTTCCGAATGTGACGAAGTCAGGAACGCAAAAAGGAAACAAGGGGACCGTTTGACGGTCCCCTTGCCTGATGTGGTCTTGTTATCGTGTTGAAGCGAGCGTTAAGACGCGCCGCCAACGCCGTCTGCAGCCGCGCGGCAGCAGCGAACCTGCATCTCAAGCACTTGGCTGTTGAAGCGGCATTGCTCGTTATTCAGCTCACGCAAGAAAGACAGTCCGCCCGCACGGTGTGTGTAACGGGTCTGAACGCAGCCCATAACGGTGTAACCTGGCTCACAGGTGCCAACATTCGACTGTTGAACCGTAGTGGTTTTGCAATCGAGATCTTTCTCAGCCAGATAATAAGCGGCATCTGCGCGGCTTTGCGCGGCATCAGCAGACGCTTGAGCGGCATTCGCAGCGGCAATCGCGCTATCAGCCATCTGACGCGCTTCGCCCAGGCTCATATTGGTTTCGGCCAGCGCCGTAGCATTGCCGTCGATTTCAACTTTCAAGCGGCAAACGTCCTCTGCGGCTCGATCTGGATTTGCGCAGTATTCTGCAACCGTCATGTCAGACGGAAGACCGGTCGCACAACCGGCGAGTGTGGCTGCGAGCATACTGCCCACAAGGATTGATTTCATACGCATTTTGCGTGTCCTCTCGTTTCCCCAACGCACCCCAATATGCAGACGATGTGCCAAGCCACCGAAATTCTCGGCTTGGATTTTGCTGCAAAACTGTGGCATTGCGCCTTCAATGCATTCACTAAAAGCTCGTACAATTGAACGAGGCAAGGGTTTTAGGTCATTATGACACGCAAATACTTTGGAACCGACGGAATCCGTGGCACGGCGAACACACCTCCGATGACGCCAGAAATCGCCATGCGGCTCGGTATGGCGGCCGGAAAATACTTCAGAACCACCAGTCCCCGCCGGCATAGCGTCGTCATTGGCAAAGATACTCGCCTATCAGGATATATGATCGAGCCGGCTTTGGTTGCTGGATTCACGTCTGTGGGGATGGATGTGACCCTCTTTGGCCCTTTACCTACACCAGGAGTCGCGATGATGACCCGGTCCTTGCGGGCGGATCTCGGCGTGATGATTTCGGCCAGCCATAACAGCTTTGAAGACAATGGAATCAAGCTGTTTGGGCCTGATGGATACAAGCTTTCAGACGATATTGAGCTTGAAATTGAGAGCCGTATGGACCGGGCTTTGGATGATAAACTCGCCGCTCCGAGCGAGTTGGGGCGCACAAAACGCGTTGACGACGCCCAGGCCCGCTATGTTGAGATCGT
>CAYNUI010000302.1:0-2720 GCA_964400185.1 uncultured Hyphomonas sp. | reverse complement strand
ACGCCCAGACCTAGCATGACTAAACCAGCCAGACGTCTCAACATCTACTCTTCCTCCCAGGGAACTCTACTTGTGGCGGATTTGCCAGGTATTTGCAAACAAAGCGGAAAATCGCTCAGTCAATTTAGCGGCAGCTTTGTGGCAGACTAGTGGCGGCGCTGGCGTTCCATCATGCGACGACCCTCGGCTGCAAAGTGCGCGCGTTGGCGAGCGATCGCAGCTGGAACCGGGGTCCGATAGCGCCGAACCGGCTTTTTCTCAGGCTCAGCAGCCGGCGCCTGGACATAGACGACTTGCTGACCATCTTCGGTCACAACTTGCGTCTGAGGTTTTGCTTTGGGTTTGCGACAAAGCTCCCAAACCGCGATACCGAGGAGGACCGCGCCTGCAGCTGCGCCTGCGACGGCCCCTTCGCCCGTGCTTGGATCGCGCCACCAACCTGGTTCGAAATCAACCAGGAACACACACGGGAAACCGGCAACAACGCCCATTGTATACCAAATGCGCGCGGCGCGTTTCTTGTTTCCAAGACAAAGGGCAGCCGCGTAGAGGCACAGGGCGGCGAGAAAATAGGGCGCGCCATAAACAATTCCGAGCTGACGCCAGTCGATTCCGGACAATCCGGCCATCGCTTCGTCTTCGAGCATAAAGCTTGCCAGCATCATCAGGCTCGGCCAACGGATCGCTGCCATCGCTCCAAAAGCGAAGGCAATCGCGTATAATGCAATCAAAATGGCAATCAGTCGTCGTGGCATAAAATTTTAATAGGGCAGTAAAATTGATATGCGATGAACATGTTCGAAGGGATTTGAGCTATGTTCCGTTCTGCACCACCCCAAGTGCCTATGGCACTGATGTTTGGCGGCGTTATTCCGTTCGCCTCTGCTGCGGGTTTGATGTTCATTTGGCGCGATGATGTTGCGCTTATGGTCACAGCTGGTCTGTGGCTTCTGGTCTACTCCGCTGTTATTTTGAGCTTTTTAGGCGGCGTGCGCTGGGGCGCAGAGGTCGCCAAACGTGAACGTCCGCGGTTTGCTGAGCTCGGCCCAGCCACGCTCGGCGCGCTTGTTGGGTGGGGGCTCGTTATGGCGGGATTTCGCTATGGCATGCAGACTTGGATCGTCGCAGCGATGGCGGCAGCCTTCGTATTACATTATATTTACGACAGTATTTCCCCGGAATTGCCGCTCTGGTATCGCCGCATGCGCTTTTGGCCGACGCTTGGCGCGGTGATTTCTTTGGTCGCTGCTTGGGTGCTACTCAGCGGGACTTAAGGTCCGAGGTTGCGGGAAATTGATCCCGGCGGCGCGGAAACTTAGCGCAGAGAGCCCGATCGAAATCAGGGCATTCCAGCCCGCCATGGAGAGACCGTAGCGTCCCTTCCACGGATCGTCCGTGCATGACGGTGCGCCCTGGCGTTCGTTCAGATTGGACAAATCAATCGCGCCCATATCGACCACATTTGCTAAGCAGCCACTCGGCGCGGGCCAGAATTTGTATTCCACGCCCGCATGATAGGCTGCCACGACGGCGCCGGTGAGAAAGACCAAACCCAGCATGATGTTGAAGGCCAGTATGAAACGCGGGTTCTGGCGGACTTGCCAAAGCGCTAGCGCGGTGACGGTCATCGCGACTACGGCCCAATAGATCTCACGCTGCCTTAGACAGAGCGGGCACGGCAAGAGTAGCGCAAAGCTCTCAAACGCATGCGCTGCGCCCAGCATGAACAGGGCTGCGGCCAGCGCAAAGGCAGGCCATCGCCAGGTTTTCAGAAGAGGATCTAGCTGCGCCATCATGGGCCGATATTTTGGGCTCACAGTCGACAAAGTCCATGCGGCAACGGGGCACGGGGGGTAACGATTTTGTCACACGGGTGTCTAGCCCAAGATCATGTCTTTCAGAGAAGAAATGATCCAGGTCGATCCGGTCACAAGAATTCCGATCCAAACGCTGCCAAGGATTGCGCCAAGGATGACAAGAATTCCATCGCGCGCCATCAGGCCGAAGGCGACGATGGCAACCGCAATGGCGGGTGTTGAATTGGTCAGCGGCAAAGGGACCAAGATGGACGCACAGAATGCGGTTAGAAACAGAGCCACCACCCGTTCCATCGCCTTGCCGGTCAAGAAAGTCAGCCGCGGATGCGAAATCACTTCCAGCCAGCCAAACCATTTGCGGCCAAACTTCGAAGTCCGTTCAAGACCAGCTTTATTGATCATGCGCTCACCAAATTTGGTGGGCAGCCAGGGCTCTTCGCGGCCAGAGAGCATTTGCAAGGTCAAAGCGAGCATCGGCAAAGACACCACTTGCGGCACGCCATATAGGAATGGGATGGCGCAGGGCAGGGCCAAAATAAACAACATGGCCCCGAAGGCGCGCTCTTCTAATCGGTCTAGAACTTGATGCAGGCTGAGGCCCGCCTCTGGCGCTTCAGACGCCATGGCTTCAAGCGATTGCAAAAAGGTGCGCTGCGGCTGTTTTGTCTCGGTCATAGCCGCTTCCCTAGCGAGCTTTATGCCAACCGCAAAGTGGAGATTGACGAGATACGTTCCCTGCGGCAGTTAGGCGGCCTGCCGTTCAAGGAGCCTCCCTGGCGGAATTGGTAGACGCGACGGATTCAAAATCCGTTTCTGGCAACAGAGTGCCGGTTCGAGTCCGGCGGGAGGTACCATTGAGCGCCGCGATTAGATCGCGACGGATGCGCTCAATAAATTGTCGTC
>CAYNUI010000301.1:0-2721 GCA_964400185.1 uncultured Hyphomonas sp. | reverse complement strand
TCAGCGTAACGCCGCGCGCATCAGCGCTGAGACGAGTGAGTGCGAGCGGGCCGCGCGCGGGCACAGCGTAAATGCTCAGCGGGGCCTTCTCCATTAGCGCCCGCGCAAATGGAGCCGCGGTTTCAGGATTTAGCCCATCCGTGAGCCACAGGACCCGTCCTGGCTGAACACCGCTTTCATTCAACCGCTCCAAAGCATCAACGCGATCAATCGCCCAGGGTTGCGGCTGCAGCGAGCGAATGCGCGCCTCAAACTCTGCCCGGTTGAGCCGTTCGGAAGGGTCGCCGTCCAAGCCTCGTGGGGCGGTCAGGAGGACGTGCGCGGGCGTGTCACGGGCTTCGCCATCTAAGGCCGATAGCGCCGCTGAGCGCAGCTCGCCCCATCTTTGCGCGCTCGTCCAACCATCATCGACAATCACGAGGACCGGCCCGTCTGGGGTTTCACCTTGCTGCGCGCCAGGGGCATAGATCGGCAGAGCGAGCCCGATGATCGCGAGCGCAGCCGCGCCAAGCCGCAAGAGCAAGATCCACCACGGCGTTCGCGATGGCGTTTCTTCTTTGGCTTCCACATCTTCAAGGAGGCGCAAGCTCGGCAATTGCGCCGATTTCGGACTGGGCGGCGTCGCCCGCAGGATGAACCAAATCACCGGCAGGGCGATGAGCGCCAATAAAGTGAGCGGTGCCATGAATAGAAACGGGCCAAGCGTCATGCTTTGCCTCCGAACTGTTCCAAGGCGAATTGTAAGCCTGCCGCGCCCCGCAGCGCGGTTTGGTCCGTGCGATGGCGCACCAATGCCCAGCCCATGCTTCCGGCGAGCGCCTGCAAGTCTGCCTCATGGTCGGCGAGTTTGGCGAGATAATCGTCTCGAACCGTCTCTGCGCGACCGAAGAGGTGGTCTAACGCGGTTCCCGGACGGCTAAATTTGGTGCGGCCTTTGAAGGGAAACTCGTGCTCAATGGGATCGCTGACGGCTAAGAGCACGCCTGCGCGACAGGTGCGCGCGAGCGGGGCGAGGCGTGCGCGCCAGGCCTCCACGCCATCATAGAAATCGCTGGCAATGACGGCCAGAGCTTGCGCGCGGGGCGGTTCAATCTCGTTTGCTTGAGAGGCCAGAAGGTCTTCGGCAAGCTTATCCGGCGCCGATTTGCCAAGGCTCGCGGCGCGCGTGCCAGAAATCAATCCGATCCGCTCGCCTTCGCGCGCGAGATTGATGCCGAGCGCCAGCATGATGGTCCGCGCGCGGTCCGCTTTGGTTTCGCGGCCAGGATCGCTCGACCAGTCAAAACCCGCATGCGGATCGGTCCAGAAGAGGACTGTACGCGCGGTTTCAAGCTCAGTCTCTCGCACAAAGTATTCGTCGCCGCGAGCGCTCCGCCGCCAGTCGATACGATCAGCAGCATCGGTTTGGGCGTAGCGGCGATACTGCCAGAATTGCTCGCCTGAGCCGGCGCGTTTGCGACCCGCCGCGCCGGGATGAATGACATCGGCAGCTGCGGCTTGCAAAGCAAGGCCGGGGAGCTGGCGAGCCAGCGCTTCTGCATCAGCACGGAGCGTCGAAAGCGAGATCAAAGGCCGACTATGTCCCGAATGTACAAGACCGGCCGAGCTCAACGGTTTCGGTCATATTGAGGTGATCGATGGAGTTGGGATCGCCAGATGCGAGCGCATCTTCGATCTCATGCAGGCGGTGATTGATGTCATATTCCAGATAGGCCTCGTCAATCTCGCCGCCATATTTGGCTTTCAGCTTTTCTTTGGCCTCAGCGATCTTGTCGGGAACGATATGCATCAATTCGCTCGGATCGGTGCCAGCCTGTTCGCCGGCGCGGATATAATCGGTGATTTCGACAACGGCGATGGAGGCGAGGCAATCGATCTCGGCTTTTTCGGCGTCCGGGATTGGCTCCACCCGGCTGCACGCGGCGATTGCGGCTAAAAACACTACACAAAGGGCCGTGCGGATCATCTAGGCGGCCTTCCTCACAAGCTCATCGATCAGCGCGTTGAGGCCCGGCGCTTCGCCAGTAGGATCGTATCGCATCCCCATCCGATGGGCGAGGCAGGGTTCAGCCAGCGCTTCGACATCTTCAATGCTTGGCGCCAGACGCCCCCGCAACAGCGCTCGAGCGCGGCAGGCAAGCATCAGCGCTTGGCCGGCGCGGGGGCTTGGCCCCCAATCAACGAAGCGGCGGACACGCTCATCATCGGTCTGCTCCGGCCGCGCATCACGGACCAAGGCTAGGATGGCGTTCAATACGCTTTCGCCGACCGGCATTTTGCGCACCAGAGCCTGCAATTCGATCAGGCGCTCTGCCGTCAGAGCCGTGGCGACCGTTTGTTCATCACCGCCTGTCGTTTCGACCAGGATTTTCCGCTCCGTGTCGAGGTCCGGATAGGTGACGTCGATTTTGAGCAGGAACCGGTCGAGCTGCGCTTCTGGCAGCGGATAGGTGCCCTCTTGCTCAATTGGGTTCTGTGTCGCCAGCACATGGAACGGCGCGGCAAGATCGTAACGCACGCCTGCAACGGTCACATGTTTTTCCTGCATGGCTTGCAGAAGCGCCGATTGGGTCCGCGGCGAAGCGCGGTTGATCTCGTCTGCCATCAGAAGCGATGTAAAGATGGGGCCTTTGATGAAACGAAAGGCACGGCTGCCATCGGCGCCTTCATCGAGCACTTCTGAGCCCAAAATATCGCCTGGCATCAGGTCTGGTGTGAACT
>CAYNUI010000300.1:0-2748 GCA_964400185.1 uncultured Hyphomonas sp. | reverse complement strand
GAGATACCTAAAAGCGTTCTGGCGATGCAGAAGGCTTTGAAGGTGCGGAGTTCAGATGGTACGCCCAACAGGATTCGAACCTGTGACCTACTGATTAAAAGTCAGTTGCTCTACCAACTGAGCTATGGGCGCATCCGAACGGCCCACATAGTTGAGTGCCCGCGTGGGGTCAACGGTTTTTACTGCGCAAAACAGCCCTGTAGGTCCATTCTTGTCATCTGCGCCACATAGGCTCAAAATCAGTTCATGAAACAACTCTCTATCGTTCTGTCCGCCGCGCTATTGGCTGTCGCTTGCGCAAGCACCCCCGATGCGGCCGATACAGAACCAACTGAGCCAACGCCCTCTGCCACAGATCGCGCAATCGAGCGCACGGAAGCCGGATTTGGCGATGCTGCGTTATCACCCCTCGAAGATGTGAATCTCAAGCGCGACGAAATCCCAGAAGAATTCAAATCAATTAAGAACCCCTATCTCGTCGATCCTGAAATCAGCTGCGAGAAAATTGCCGAGGAAGTCACGGTCCTGGACGGACTTTTAGGTCGAGACTGGGACATTCCACCGCCAGACAAAAAGGGCCTCAGTGAACGCGCCGCCGACGGAGCCTCGACGGCCTTTTTGGACGCAGTGGCGTCGGGCGCGTCAGGTTTCATTCCATTTCGCGGCGTCGTCCGCACCGTTAGCGGCGCCAATAGCCATGCGAATAAAGTTCGCAAAGCCTATGAACGCGGTTCGCATCGGCGCACCTTTTTGAAGGCGATCGGCATGACCAAGGGGTGCGAATATCCCGCAGCCCCCCTTCCCCCGCCGGAAGAAGCGCCAAAAATCGTGTTCCGCTAATCGGCGGTTTCTGATTTCGGTTTCGATTTTGTCGTCGCCCACCGCGCCGAGAGCTCCGCTCGAAGTGCTTTAAACGTGCCATCCGCGATCGCGCCCCGCATACGTTCCATTAAGGCCTGGAAAAACGCGATATTGTGCCAGCTGAGCACCATAGAGCCGAGATACTCCCCGGAGCGGATCAAATGGTGCAAATAGGCGCGCGAATAGTCTTGGCTTGCCGGACACGCCACCGCTGCATCCAAGGGCGATAAGTCTTCGGCAAAGCGGGCATTTTTGAGATTAATCGGCCCATCCCAAGTCCAGGCTTGGCCGTGACGGCCAGCACGGGTGGGCAGCACGCAATCAAACATGTCGATGCCCCGCGCGACCGCTTCAACGAGATCAATCGGTTTACCAACGCCCATGACATAACGCGGAAACGCAGGCGGCAGATGAGGAACGGTCATATCAATTGTGGCGCACATTTGGTCATGGCCTTCGCCAACCGCGAGGCCGCCGAGCGCAATACCCCCAAACCCCTGTGCTGCGACAGCTTTGGCGGAGGCCTCGCGCAAATCTGGATAGTTGGAGCCTTGAACGATGCCGAACAGGGTCTGGGCCTCACGTTCGCCGAAAGCTTCGAGTGAACGATTGCCCCAATCGAGCGACAGCTTCATCGAGGCCTCAGCCTCTTCGTGTGTGCACGGGAAGTCCGTGCACTCATCGAGCTGCATGGAAATGTCGGCGCCGAGCAAATCCGCTTGGATTTCGATGCTCCGCGCGGGCGTCAGGCGATGCTCGGAGCCATCTATATGGCTGCGAAACGTCACGCCATCGGCATCCATTTTGCGCAGCTGAGACAAAGACCAAACTTGGAACCCGCCACTATCGGTGAGCATCGGACCAGACCATTTGCTAAAGGCGTGTAGTCCCCCGAGCTTTTTGACGCGTTCAGCGCCAGGCCGCAGCATCAAGTGATACGTATTGCCGAGAATGATATCAGCGCCGGTTTGCTGAACTTGATCCATGTAGAGCGCTTTGACGGTGCCCGCGGTTCCAACTGGCATGAAGGCTGGCGTACGAATGTCGCCGCGGGTCGTTTTCAGCCGCCCCGTTCGCGCTGCTCCATCGGTGGCCTGGATCGTGAAATCAAATACGGCCACTAAGACAACTCTTCCAAATCTAAGACCTGCAGCAGACGCTCCCGTGCAGTTTGACACTCGATCGCGAAGTCTGGATCGGCAAGGTCTTCCGCGCTGAGGCGATCTCTGTAGGTTTCGCGCACGACAGATTGCAAGGCATCAATCTTCGCTTCGTCCAGCAAAACCCCTTGATGACACGCGGCGCGTTGCTCGGGCGTCATCACGACCCGCAAACGCAAACATGCCGGACCGCCGCCATTGCGCATGGATTGACGAACGTCCACGAACTGAACGCGCCCAATTGGGCCATTGCCCGCGACCAGCGCCTCGCAATAGGCGCGCGTGGATGGAGTTTCTTGAACTTCCATTGGCGCCAAAAGAACCAGTCGGTCCTCATCAGGCCAGACCAAAAGCTGCGAATTGAACAGATAAGACGTAATCGCGTCTTTCAGCGGCACATCGGCGTCAGGCACCATCACTGGCTGAACGTCGAACAGGCCACTCGCCGCTTCGTTCAAGTCTCGCAGCAAAGCGTCCGTGTCGGCGAAGGCCCGCTCATGAAAGAACAGCGTATCGCGCGTGCCAACACAGACGACATCATTGTGGAAGGCGCCGGCATTGATCGCTTCGGCCGATTGGCGCGCAAAAACGGTGCGCTTGCGGGCCAGTCCATGCCGGCGGGCAATACTCTCGCTCGCGAGCCGCGTCTGGCGGGCGGGAAATCCTTGCACGTTTTCCCCGGCTTCGCGTCCGTAGACAAAAAGTTCAACGCCCTCGGTACCGTGCT
>CAYNUI010000299.1:0-2750 GCA_964400185.1 uncultured Hyphomonas sp. | reverse complement strand
GCATAGCGCATCATGTCGCCAGCTTTACCTTTTTGGCCCGCCTCGATCTTGATCACGTCGGCGCCAAGATCGCCAAAAATGAGCGTCGCAAATGGTCCCAAGACCACGGATGACATGTCGACAATTTTGACGCCCGCCAAGGGGCCGGTCCGTTTAGTCTCTGCGCTCATTTGAAATCTCCGAACAATTTAGGTCGGATTTCAAAAGGCTCTCCCGGCGACAAGCAAGCGCTAATTTTGCTCGTTCGTTCGCAGTCTTTCTCTCTACGTCTCAATCGCGATGACGGTCAGCAGTTCCACCCATTCGAGCACATCTTCGCCAACGCCCTCATCTCGCAAAAAAGCGACAAAGGCTGGCGCCAATTCCTGGGCCCCACCGCAGAGATCGGCCGCCGCATTCAATTCCGGTAGAACCGAGGTCTCGAAATTCGTCGCAAGCTCTTTAAAATCGTCAATCATTGCCGGGATCTGCAGCGCGATAAGGGGGCCGATATTGTCTCCCTCAAGCGTTTCGGAAAAGTCGCGCAACCGTTTGACTTCGCTATAATTGTCCACGGCAAAGCGCTTGAGGACTTTTTCTGTTTTCCATTCCACCCATTCCTGCGTGCAGGGCTCTGGTGTCGATTGGCAAGCGGCGAGCATCGCAGCGCCGGCGATCATCACGGTCAGTCTCATCAGAGCATCTCCAGTCTTTTTATGACACTAGCCGTCACACGGAATGCGGGTCGCACGCAACTTAAATTGCGGCTGCCAATCCCCGGCATCATCTTTCACATAGCTCACGCGGTACCAGTGATCAGCGTCTTCTACGGTAAAGTCCGCGACCAGCTCGATCTCCGTCGGATAAACCTGCCACATGGTCAGCTTTCCATCCCGCATCTCTGCGCGTAAATCCTGAACCCGGGCGGCGGGGGTTGCCACCCACATCATTTTCCATTCTGCAGACCCCGGATCATACATCCGCACGTTGATGCCACGAGGTGAGTCGGCTTGTAGACCAGGATCCGGATCAAACCATTCATCCGTGATCATCATGCCCCCCATTGAGTAATGCCCGTTCCAACGCGCGCGAGGACCCGGCCGCGGCGGCGACCAACCCGCGGGCGTCATGATGTGGCTGGTAATGGTGAAGTCACCAATCAAGAACGCGAACTGCTCTAGCTCAGGTGGTGCATTTGGGTGGGGCGCACCATAGTCGCAGCTCGGAGGCATTATCTCCGGTGCGTCAGCGCTTGCGGAAGTGTTTTGCTGTGCGGCGCACCCCGTCTGTGTGAGCGCCGCCGAAAATAGTCCAATCAGTAAGCCACGTCCCCACATCCTTATGCCTCCTCAGAAGGTTGAAACGATTTTTTCCAATACTTGTTTTGCTCAAACACAAAGTGCGCGAGCGCGATGATCACGACAATGATTGTTGCGCATTTGAGCCAACCATCCACGTCGAAAGAAAGGATCGTCAGGCCCACGGCAAATCCAATCGTAGCCCAGGCAAACTCCGGCACCATATCGCGCCAGGTTGCGGGCGACAGCGTTTCAAAGAACTCGCTATTTCCGGGGTCCAGGCGTGCTTTCTTATAGTAGATATGGGTCACGAAGGTGATCACCAAGATGAGCGCGCTCTGCAAGATGAACCATTCGCCCAAACGATCGGGTCTCGAATATTCGATCAAAGCGAACTGAAGAATCCCCACCAGAAAGGGCAGGGCCGTGTCCAGTAGAGAAGGAATCCAAACAAACCGCATCAACAATGAGACAAAGCTTGTCCACACCATGATCAAGATCAGCAGAGTTGCGAGCGCTTGCAGGCTTGCGGTCACGAAGACCGGTGTCAATTCAACAGGACCGATTTGCGCAATCGATTTTGACCAAAGCATATCCAGCGCAATCGCTTGGAGGATGCTGAGCAGCGTAAGCAGGACAGCGGGAAGATGTTTAGAGGCGCGATCTTTGATGCGAGAAATGTCCCAGGCCCTCCAATTGGTCTAAGGTTAGACCGTCGCCTATTCGTCTCTCACAGAATTTAGGTCCTGCCAAATCAGCCTGCTTCCAGGACCGCCAAACGCGCGAGCCACAGGTTACGCGAACACAAATGTGTTGCGCTCGTCCTCGGTGGATACTTTTACGCTTAGGCCAACCGGGCTCTCTTCTTCGAGGAGGCGCGGCATCGCCTCTGGCGCGGCGACCGCGATAAACCGATCGCCTGAAGGCGTACGGGCAAAAATGATCCCGCTCATCGGGCCATCTTTGCCATAGGTTACGGTATAGGTTTCGATGACGCCTTCGCTTGGTGCATCATCGAGCGTGACCTTCTCCGTCGGCTTGGCGTATGGCTCGACCGGCTGGAAGGCGTCAGGCTGCGTCGTTGACCAAATACCGACCGCCTCTTTGGTCATCCATCCCCCATTGGCGAGGACCAAACCATACTCGCCATCATGCGCGCGCAACCATTCGGTCATGCTGACAATCCCATGCATGGAGTAATTGTTTCCAGGGCCGCCAAAGAAGGGCAATCCGCCTGTCAGGGTGAGGGGGCGTGTTTCGTTTTCATGATCAATCCCGAGCACGTCCATCGAGCTAAATACAGCGCATGGAAAACAGGAGTAGAGATCAAAAGCGGCGAGATCGGTCGGCGTTTTGCCAGCTTGAGCGAGCGCGCGTGTGATCGCTTGATCCATAGCCCATGAGCCATCTAGCACCGGACGCTCAGAGATATAATCATCGCTCGCTTCACCGCCGCCATGCAGGTAGACGCGC
>CAYNUI010000298.1:0-2782 GCA_964400185.1 uncultured Hyphomonas sp. | reverse complement strand
CTCCGCCAGCAAATGGTCAAAGACAATCAGCGCGCCAATTTCGCGCTGTCAGACTTTGTCGCCGAAGCTGGGGACCACATTGGCGGCTTCGCCGTCACCGCCGGGCCGGAAGCCGAAGAAATCGCCAAAAAATTCGAAGCCGAGGCCGACGACTATTCCGCGATCATGGTCAAAGCGCTCGCGGATCGCTTCGCTGAAGCGATGGCTGAATACATGCACGAGCGTGTACGCAAAGAGCTTTGGGGCTATGCCGTTGACGAGACGCTTTCGAATGAAGAGCTGATCAAGGAAACCTATTCCGGCATCCGTCCTGCGCCTGGCTATCCGTGTCAGCCGGACCATACGGAAAAAGAAACTCTGTTCCGGCTCTTACAAGCCGACCGCATCGGCATGGAGCTGACCACGAGTTTTGCCATGACGCCCGCCGCGGCCGTCTCAGGCTTGTATCTCGCGCACCCCGAAAGCGCCTATTTCGCTGTGGGCCGGATCGAACGCGACCAAGTCGAAGACTATGCACGTCGTAAGGGGATGGAGCTTCGGACGGCGGAACGTTGGTTAGGGCCGATCTTGAATTATGATCCGGCAGAAGTTGAGGAAGTGGCGGCTTAATCGCCTGCATAGACCTTTTGCCATTCGACAACCGACTCGCAGAAATCAATGAACGGCAAATCATTGGCGTCATAATTGAGCGCCTCGCATATGGCGGGTAAGTCAGATTCAAATGCGCGATACCGTCTAATAACTTGAGTGGCGCCAGGGATGGTGGTCCGACGAGACGCCGTTCGCAACCAATTGCGAATTCTGGATATGAGGTCCTCTAAATTGCCAGCGTGAGCTTCGACATCCTGCCCAGAAATATCTGAAATCGCCTGCTGATAGCGAAAACGGTCGCGATCAAAAATGATTAGGCGTTTATCTCTTTGTCGGCCGTCGCCATAGCGTTTTGCGCCCAGGAAAATTCCTAATTCCAGAGGCATGTTAAATCGAGGTAAGCCACTATTGGGATCGAGCTCCATATTGGAGAGATCGTGAATGCCATATTTGCACTGTTCAATAATGTTCTGAATCTTTTGGAGCCGAATCGTGCCGCTATCAATGTCTTCACGTGCACAGCGTGGGATAAACCCGCAATCGATTACCGCGAATGTGATGGCACGAAACAACTCATCATAGTCGTTCGTGAAGGGACAATTTATGAAAACAGATTTCGTATAATTGGCGCTCATCCCGCGCTTTTATATTCTCTGTTTTCCATAGCGGCGCGAACAGCTCTTTTTATTGCTTCTTTAGAAAGCTTACCGCCCGACCTTGGGCTAGCAATCGTGCGCCCGTCTTTAAGTTTCACATAGACGAATCGACCTGTCTCGGTGTCTCTCGCGTGATTCTTCGATCGTTGTTCCATGGACCTCATATAACACTGGCGCAGCGCAGGTGGAAGAACTTATGAAAACAAAAAAGGCGGCCTCCTCGAAGACCGCCTTCTCTATTACAATTCAGCTCTCGCCTACTTCACATCAAACCGGTCAAGCATCATCACTTTGTTCCAAGCTTTGATGAAGTCGCGGGTGAAGCGCTCTTTTGAGTCGCTCTGGGCGTAGACTTCAGCAATCGAGCGCAGGATGGAGTTCGAACCGAACACCAAGTCTGCCCGTGTGCCTGAGAACTTCACAGCGCCCGTCTTACGATCGCGGCCTTCGAACAATTCTTCAGACGGATCCGCGACCCACTCATTTGCCATGTCGAGGACATTGACGAAGAAGTCATTGCTGAGCGTGCCAACATTGTCGGTGAACACACCATGCTCTGAGCCGCCGGCATTTGCGCCGAGGACACGAAGACCACCGACAAGCACTGTCATTTCTGGCGCAGAAAGCGTCAGGAGGGCGGCCTTGTCGACCAGTAATTCTTCGGTCGCACGCGGATCTTCGGTGTTCTTATAGTTGCGGAAGCCATCGAACTTCGGCTCAAGAACTTCGAATGAGTCGACATCAGTCCACTCTTGCGTTGCATCGGTCCGGCCCGGCGTGAACGGAACGCTCGCGCCAGAGGCTTTCTCAATTGCCGCGCAACCACCGAGAACGATCAGGTCCGCAAGTGACACCTGCGTGCCGCTCGCATTGAACGCGCTTTGGATCTCTTCGAGTTTCGCAACCACTTCCGGCACACCAGACGAGACGTTCACGTCCCAGTCTTTTTGTGGGGCGAGGCGAATACGGGCGCCATTGGCACCACCGCGCTTGTCGGAGTCGCGATAGGTTGAGGCTGATGCCCAGGCGGTGCTGACCAGCTGAGAAACGCTGAGGCCAGAGGCGAGGATTTGCGACTTCAGTTCCGCAATGTCCGCGTCACCAATCAACGCACCCTCGTGCGCTGGAACAGGGTCCTGCCAGATCAGATCTTCGGCTGGCACTTCTGGTCCAACATAGCGAGACTTTGGTCCCATATCGCGGTGGGTCAGCTTGAACCAAGCGCGAGCATAGGCATCGGCAAACTTGTCTGGATTGGCCAGGAAGTCTGCAGAGATCTTTGCATAGTCTGGGAACAGTTTCAGCGACATGTCAGCCGTCGTCATCATTAGCGGCTGCGTCTTAGACGGGTCATGCGCCATTGGAGCTTCTGGAGCGCCTTGGCCAGGAACCGGTTGCCACTGCACGTGTCCCGATGGGCTAGTGGTCTTTTCCCACTCGTATTTGAGCAGGTTCTCAAAATAGCTCATGTCCCACTTATCTGGGGTCGGCGTCCAAGGCCCTTCGAAACCAGCGGTCGTGGTGTCGTCGCCTTT
>CAYNUI010000297.1:0-2811 GCA_964400185.1 uncultured Hyphomonas sp. | reverse complement strand
TCGCTGGCGTTTCCATCGGTAAGGGTTTTGCCGGTGCGATGAAGCGTTGGAACTTCGGTGGTCTGCGTGCCTCGCACGGTGTGTCCATCTCTCACCGTTCGCACGGTTCAACCGGTCAATGCCAGGACCCTGGTAAAGTCTTCAAAGGTAAGAAGATGGCTGGTCATTATGGTGTCGAGCGCAAGACGGTTCAGAATCTTGAAATCGTTCGCACCGATGTTGAGCGCGGTCTGTTGCTCGTCAAGGGTGCGATCCCGGGTGCTGACGGATCTTTTGTTGAGGTTCGAGACGCTGTGAAGAAGGCGATCCACGCGGATGCCCCGGCTGACGGTTCGTTCAAGGCGCCTGCCAAAGCAGATGCGCCAGCAGCCGCTGACGTGAAAATCGAAGGCACTGCTGCAGACAATATCGTCCTGGTTGATGGTATTGGCCCGAAGACCGAAGAGAACCTGAAAGAAAAGGGTCTCGGTACGCTGTCCGCATTCGTTGCGATGGCTGACGATGAGCGCACCGCGCTTCTCGAGGAGCTGGGCGTTGCGGAAGATGCTGCAACCGAAGATTGGGTTGGTCAGGCCAAAGACATTCTTGCCGGCGGCCAGCCGCGCGCGAAGGTCGACCAGGACCTCCTGAAGAAACTTCTGAAAGAGGGTGCTGAATAATGGAACTCTCCGTCAAAACTCTTGAAGGCAAGGCCGCTGGCAAAGCCACTGTTGATGATGCTGTGTTCGGGATCGAAGAGATCCGCGGCGACGTCATTCAGCGCATGGTTCGCTACCAGCTCGCCAAACGCCAGGCAGGAACGCACAAAACGCAAGAGCGTGCCGACGTATCCGTCACAACCAAGAAGTACATTCGTCAAAAAGGATCTGGCGGCGCCCGTCACGGTTCCAAGAATGCAAACATCTTCGTTGGCGGTGCAGTTGCACACGGACCTCGTGTTCGCAGCCACGCGCACGCCCTGCCCAAGAAGGTCCGCAAGATGGCTCTGGCCCATGCGCTCTCTTCTAAGGTCAAATCCGACGCTGTGCTGGTCCTCGACAAAGCGGAGCTGAAAGAGGGCAAGACCAAAGAGCTTTCAGCAAAGCTCGCAAAGCTTGGTCTTTCAAATGCTCTGATTATCAGCGGCGCGACCGTTGACGAGAATTTCGCCAAGGCTGCTCGCAACATCCCAAACGTGGATGTCCTGCCGGCAGCTGGTCTCAATGTTTATGACGTGCTTCGCCGCAAGACTTTGGTTCTGACCAAAGATGCGCTGGAAAGCATCGATGCGCGCTTCAATGGCGCAAAAGCGGAGGCTTAATCCATGGCTGATATCAAGCCTCACAACTATGACATGCTTCTGTTTCCGGTCATCACGGAAAAGTCGACGCTGGTCGCTGAAGAGAACAAGATCATCTTTCGTGTTCCTCTGACCGCCACCAAGCCAGACATCAAAGAAGCCGTTGAAAACCTGTTCAAAGTCGACGTCACCAAGGTCAACACGATCCTGGTGAAAGGTAAGACCAAGCGTTTCCGCGGACAGCCTGGCCGTCGCTCTGACTTCAAAAAGGCGATCGTGACCCTCAAAGACGGCCAGTCCGTCGACATCACGACGGGCCTGTAGGAGATTTAGATGGCTTTAAAGACATACAAACCTACCTCACCCGGTCGCCGTCAGCTGGTCCTCGTTGATCGCTCGGAGCTGCACAAAGGTCGCCCGGTGAAAATGCTCACCGAAGGCCTGACCAAGACGGGTGGTCGGAACAATAAAGGTCGCATGACGGCACGCCACAAAGGCGGCGCTGCGAAGCGTCTTTATCGTAAGATCGACTTCAAGCGTAATCGCTGGGATGTGCCGGCGACGGTTGAGCGTCTGGAGTATGACCCGAACCGCACCGCGTTTATCGCGCTGATCAAGTATGAAGACGGCGAGCTGTCTTACATTCTTGCGCCGCAGCGTCTCGCCGTTGGTGACACGGTCATCTCTTCGAAGACTGCCGACATCAAGCCCGGGAATGTGCTGCCGCTCAAGAACATTCCCGTCGGGACGATCATTCACAACATTGAGATGAAGCCGCTCAAGGGCGCGCAAATGGTGCGTTCTGCAGGTTGTTATGCTCAGCTGGTTGGCCGTGACTCAGGTTACGCGCAGATCAAGCTGACCTCTGGCGAGCTGCGCATGGTTCCAGATCAGTGTGTTGCCACGATCGGTGCTGTGTCCAACCCGGACAACATGAACCAGGTCATGGGTAAAGCCGGCCGTAACCGCCACAAAGGCAAGCGCCCGCACGTTCGCGGCGTGGTGATGAACCCGGTCGATCACCCGCACGGTGGTGGTGAAGGTAAGTCCTCAGGTGGACGTCACCCAGTGACGCCTTGGGGTAAGAAAACACGCGGGCCAAAAACTCGCCGTAAGCAGGCTTCGGATCGTTTGATCATCCGTCGCCGTAACTCGAAACGCTAGGGAGACGTAGAGAATGTCACGTTCCGTCTGGAAAGGCCCGTTTGTCGACGGCTACCTCCTGAAGAAGGCTGAGAAGGCGCATGCGTCTGAGCGCCGTGAGGTCATCAAAACCTGGTCTCGCCGTTCAACCATTTTGCCACAATTCGTTGGTCTGAATTTTCAGGTTCACAATGGCAACAAGTTTGTACCTGTCCTCATCAGCGAGGAAATGGTCGGTCACAAACTTGGTGAGTTCGCACCTACCCGTACGTATTACGGCCACGGTGCCGACAAGAAAGCGAAGCGGAGATAATCATGGGTAAAGCCAAGAATGCTCCAAAGCAGGCCTCAAACGAGTCACGCGCAGTCCTGCGCATGTATCGTTCCAG
>CAYNUI010000296.1:0-2811 GCA_964400185.1 uncultured Hyphomonas sp. | reverse complement strand
GAAAATGGGATGCACCAGAATTGGTGCATCCCAAGGTCATGCTCGGGAGTAGAGGGGCGGATGAACCCGAGCCTAGAGCTTGTCGTGGCACGGCCATGGAGGAACCGTCCGCGACAAATTCAACCTAAGAGCGAGGTGCTAATCAAGCGTGAATCTTTAAATGAAGATTCCATCTATCTAAATATTAAATCAATATTAGAAGCTTAGATACTTGTACTTTTTCATCTATACTTGTCGCAGTGTATCATTTATCGCACGCGCATTAGCGTGTCTTCATCTAAGAGCGTGATTTGACCACGACTCAGTGTGATGGCTCCCGCACGCTGAAGGACCTGCAAATTGACATTCACTTTTTCACGCGTCGCCGTCAGCAAATGCGCCAATTCTGCTTGGGTGATTTTAAGGGAGTTTCCTTGCGTCTTAAACATGCTGGCCAAGAGTTCCGCGAGACGTCTGCGCAATGGGAAGAACATGATCGACTCGATCTTCGCATCCGAGCGCCGCAAGCGCAGCACAAGGTCTTGGATTACTTCTTGCGAAAACGCTGTGTGGTCTCGCAGCAAGGCATGAAACTGATGGTTGCCGATTGCTAGAAGGCTTGTGGGTTCGAGCGTGCGAATATTGGCGCTGCGTTCGCGTCCATCTAGGACCGCCATCTCACCAAACACCTCGCCCTTGCCGAGCGCACTTAGCGCAATCGCTTTGCCCTGGTTGGACATGGACTCGACCGCCACACGGCCCTCCAGGATCAAATAGACCTGCTGGGGTGGGTCGCCGCGATAGAAGATCGTCGTGTCGGCCTCATAACGCGATACACTCGAGGGGATCGCCAACGGTTTGAGGTCAGCGTTCGAAAGAACCCGGAACAAACGTGCCGCCCGCAAGCGAGACACAATTTCTGCTTGCTTCATCGCTCTGCCCGCGGGTCGATCCATTCTGCGGCAATGCCTTGCCCGCCGCGCCGGGTCAGCCAGAACATGCCCAGCAAGTCGAAAATGCCGGCGCCCAAACGACCGAGAAAGCCATACTTCGACTGACCGTGCCAACGGGCGCGATCATTTACGAGCTCTTCGCGCACCTCCCATCCAGCCCGCTTGATCAAGGCTGGCAAGAAACGATGCATGGAGGCAAAGAAAGGCAGCTCGCGAAAGGCTTCGGTGCGGATAAGCTTCCACCCACAGCCCGTGTCGGTGGCATCGTCCCGCAGCATGAAGCGGCGTACACCATTGGCGATCCTCGATTGTAGCCACTTGAACCCGCTATCATTGCGGCTGTTTCGCTTGCCAGCGATGATGCCCAGCTTGCCGGTATCTTGACCTTCGATGATCTCTTTCCAGAGACGCGCCGTGTCATTGATGTCGTTCTGCCCATCGCCATCAATCAATTGCGTCCACAGACCGCGAACGGCCCTGAGACCCGTAAAGAGGGCCGCTGATTTACCTGCACGCGCAACATGATTGAAGACGACCACGGACTCCGGCCAGCGCTCTGCGGCTTCCAACAATTCAGCGCCCGTCGCATCGCCGGAGCAATCGTTCACGCAAACGACTTCAAAGGCGATGCCATCGAGGGCTTCGTGAACTTCCTCTAGAAGTGGCAGAACATTTCCCGATTCATTGTAGAATGGGATCAAGACGCTGAGCTCTGGTTCGCTCATTTTCCGGCCTCAATCCTCGCGGCGAGTGCTTCAATACGGCTAGCAGTATCGTTTAAGGCGCGTGCAGCGCGTTCGACGTCAGGGCCTGCGGCAGCCGCTTGTTGCTGATGCGCGGCATCGAGCTCATCCAACAAAGCCAAGGAAGCGATCAAGAGCAAGCGATCGTCACCGATATTGCCCACCGCTTTCGCAATGTCCTCGATCCTTGCATCCAGCTGGTGGGATAAAGCGATCAGCCGCGCCTCTTGCCCAGGCGCACAAGCGACCGAATATGAGCGCCCTTTGATGCGGATGTCTGCTTTGGCCATTAGCTTTGTCCCTCACGGCCAAGTGCGGCGCGAACTTCAGCGATCGCAGACCCCAAAGCTTCTGAGGCCTCGTCAGCGAGCGCTTGAAGCTCTTTCTCGCGCGCCAGCGATTCATCAAGCTGTTCGGCGAGCCGGGCGCGGTCTTCCATCATGGCAGACAATTCTTGGCGCAACAGATTCGGGTCACCGGCGCGTTCAAATAGGCCGTCCACCGCCCCTTCAAGGCGGCGCAGAGCCTTATCCAGGCGGCTCGCGGCGGCATCAATCACACTCATCCTATTCGGTTAGCAGTTATTCCACCGAAAACTCAATAGCCACAGCACCGCAGTCTTGACACCGCTGGTCACGCTCGGCATGGCCGGATTAACCAAAATAGGGGTTGAGACATGTCAGTATCAACGCGGGATATGGCGAATGCCATTCGGGCACTTTCTATCGATGCGGTCGAGGCGGCGAAGTCCGGCCATGTGGGACTACCACTGGGCATGGCAGACGCGGCGACGGTCTTGTTCTCTAAATTCATGAAGCACAATCCCGCTGATCCAGACTGGGCGGACCGCGACCGTTTTGTGCTCTCGGCTGGCCATGGCTCAATGTTGGTCTATTCGCTCTTGCACCTGACAGGCTATGAGAGCGTCAGCCGCGATGACATCCGAAACTTCCGTCAGCTCGGACGTCCAACTGCGGGGCACCCCGAAAACTTCCTGACCAAAGGCGTCGAAACCACCACCGGCCCGCTTGGCCAAGGCATCACCACCGCGGTCGGCATGGCGATGGCGGAACGCCATCTTAATGCGCGCTTTGGCGACGACCTCGTCAATCACAAGACCTATGTGATCGCAGGCG
>CAYNUI010000295.1:0-2816 GCA_964400185.1 uncultured Hyphomonas sp. | reverse complement strand
CTCAAAGCCAGACTTCCAAATTGTTTTGCCTTCCAATTGGCCGGGACAATCGCACGCTCAATAGGGCCGTCATTCCGGTGCGCGAAAGAATGTCATCTATTGCCGTCATGTCTTCGTTTGAAAGGTCCGCATAGGCCGACTGGAAACGTTCCAATAAGTAAAACCGATAGGGTTGCGCCAAGGCTTGAATTTCCACGCCCCGCAGTTCGAAGCTTCCCATACCCACGCCCCGTGCGCATTCCGTTCCAGGCTCGAGATCTGACTGACTTTCCAGCCACGCATTTATGCATGTCGCCGCTGCGAGGGTTTCGGGAACGAAGTCCTCCGCCATCGCCTCCATGACAGCGATGAGCGATTCTGGAATTTCGTCGTCCGCGAGCCAAGTTTCGGCCTGGTCTTCAAATTCACCCAGATCGCTCGCGAACCGGTTCATGCGTTCGACCCAACGATACACACATTTCGCCTCGCGTTGCATCAATGATACGGCGACGGGATCGCGGCCTAAATGAGCGAAGAGAGGCGCGATGAGACCGAAGTCTCCGATGCAGGGCCGTCCGCCGAGCAGGTATCCATGTGCAGCAAAATGCGCATCGAGCGCTTTTAACTGGTCCAGATAGACGGCCTCGATGGTTTCAATCGTGTGAGGTTGAACCCCAAAGGATGGGCCCGCCACATTGCGCATGGCGTGAATGACTTTACCCGCTTGCTCTTCGTTTTTCTCGCCGGGCGCAACGATCATCCGGAAATGGTAATGCAGGAAATCCATGTTCTCAGCATCGAAACTCCAGCGATAATGCATGGCGGGCCGCAAAAGACCTTCCGCACCGATGACATCAAACAGGCGGCTAATCACATTTTGCTTAGGCGTTTTTGGCGAAAACGGATGACCGGATTGCGATTCAAAATGATCGATGATCGCAGCCCCATCGCGAATGACCATGCCATCGCCGAGTTCAACCGTCGGTAAGCTGTTTCGGCCGCCTGCCTTGGGTTTCACAACTTTATGGAAGTGAACGGAGTTCGCTGCTCTTTCGGTGTAAGCGATACCGGCTTTGATCAAATAGCTGCGGGCACGCCCAGCATATAGAGAATGCGGGACGGCATATAGCGTCACCTCGTTTTTAGTCATCAAAACACCTATGCGCTGAGGGGATGGTCTAAGGATTTATACGGCTGTTCGCGTAGACGAAACACTCGCATTTGAGTCGGTATCCGTCGTTTCTAATTTAATGACACTTAAAATGTCAATTTATGTTCGACGCTATTCTGTCGTTCCGTCTTTCAAACCGAAGACTTGAGCGATGATCATCGCCCAGATATCCAAGAGCTGGGACGCCCACATCACGAAAAGGCTCAAGACCTCATGACCGCCTCCATATTGAACCCCACCGGTATACGCGCCCTGATAGGGGCTGCGCTCATCTTTTGCGCCGCCGCTTGCGCGACAACGGAACCGCCGAGCGCGGCGGACGTGCATGAGGCGGCCATCGTGCTTGACGCGCATGCGGATGTCGTTTTGCCTGACACCTCCCCGCTCTATCTCGGCGCGGATGGCAAATCGAAGGTCGCTTTGGACAAGTTGGAAGCCGGCGGCGTTGATGCGGTTGTCATGGCGCTCGCCACCGGTCCGAAACCGCGCACAGCAGAGGGTCGCGCCGCCGCGGCCGCGGAAGTTGCTGCCAAGCTAGAAGCGGTTCGCACGCTCGTGGCGGCGAACCCAGACCGGCTCGTTTTCGCGGAGAGCAGTGAAGACGTGCGCGCGGCGAGCGAGCGTGGCCAAACCGCGATCATTCTCGGCTTTCAAAACGCGCTGGCCTTGGAGCGCAACGTGTCGCGGATTGATCAGCTCTATGCCGATGGTGTCCGTGTCTTCGGGCTCACCCATATGGGCCATAATGATTTTTCCGACTCCTCGCGCCCGCTCTTCAATGGCGAGACCGGCACCTATGAGGTGACCGAAGAACATGGCGGCTTATCAGAGCTCGGCCGTCAGGCGGTGCAACGCATTGATGCCCTCGGCGGGATTGTCGATGTCTCACAAATGTCGAAAGCCGCAACGCTGCAGGTGATCGACCTGACTGAGACTCCCATCATTGCAAGCCACTCGAATGCCAAGCAATTGTCGGATGTCACGCGCAACCTCTCCGATGAAGAAATTGACCGTATCGGCGAAACCGGTGGTGTGATCCATATCGCCGCCTTCAGCGCTTACTTGGTCGACCTGTCTGATCCTGTATTGCGCGGCGAGATTGCCGCGGTGCGTCGCGCCGCCGGGCTGCCAGAAACCTATTCCTATCCGTACGAGCTCTATTGGGAATTGAAGACGGACGCGGAGAAACTGAAATTCCTGGGCGAGATGCGCGCTTTGGTCGGCCAACAAGACGTCGCGCGCATGGTCGATCATATTGACTATGTCGCAGAGCGCATTGGCGTCGATCATGTCGGCATCGGCACCGACTTCAATCATGGCGGCGGCATCGTCGGCTTTGCTGAAGCCGACGCAGCGCAATCAGTCACCGAAGAGCTGCTCCGCCGAGGCTATACGCCGGACGAGATTGGCAAAATTTGGAGCGGGAATTTCTTGCGCGTGCTGAGCTTGGCGGCGGAGTAGGCGGGTGGATGCAGTGATATAAAACGCAAATACCGAACCTTTCAGGTTATGTATTGTTCGGTCGCTCAATCCGTCCGAGGGTCGAGATCGCCGCCTGGAATACCTGCGGGCATGGCAGGTTGCCATTCCGATTGATCGTCTTCGGAAACGGGCGATTTCTCGATGCGTCGAATCAACATGATCACGGCAAGCACACTCAATCCGG
>CAYNUI010000294.1:0-2874 GCA_964400185.1 uncultured Hyphomonas sp. | reverse complement strand
TTATCGGCATTGAAGGCCAGGACACGTTCGTGCGCCCGATCTATGCCGGTAACGCGATCATGACGGTCAAGTCAGCCGATGCGAAGAAAGTCGTTACCGTTCGCGGAACCGCCTTTGACGCCGCCGGTACTGGTGGCTCTGCTGCCGTCGAAGCGGTGGATGCACCAGCTGGACCGTTCAAGTCGGCGTTCGTCTCAGAAGAAATCGTCGAGAGCGATCGTCCTGAACTAACCGCTGCCAAGCGGATCGTTTCTGGCGGACGTGCACTCGGCTCTGCTGAAGAGTTTGAGCGTCTTATGAACCCACTCGCTGATAAGCTTGGCGCTGCCGTTGGCGCGTCTCGCGCAGCCGTTGACGCTGGCTATGCGCCTAACGATTACCAAGTCGGCCAGACCGGCAAAATCGTTGCGCCTGAGCTCTATATCGCAGTCGGTATTTCCGGCGCGATCCAGCACTTGGCCGGTATGAAAGACTCTAAGATCATCGTTGCCATCAACAAAGACGAGGAAGCCCCGATCTTCCAAGTCGCGGATTATGGCCTGGTCGCGGACCTGTTCAACGCCGTTCCAGAGCTGACCGAAGCGCTTTAAGCGGCGCAGCTCTAATCGAATGAAAAAGCCCGCACGCCTTGTGCGGGCTTTTTTGTATGCGCCAACAATCGGTTACGGCCCTTGCGTCGCGTGGCGCAATCCTTTTGAAAAGAGCTCATGACCGATCAAATTGAGTTCTTTTTCGATATCTCATCGCCGTGGACCTACCTCGCCTTCCACAACATCCAGCCGATGATGAAGACCCATAATTTCGAAATCATCTGGCGGCCCTTCTTGGTGGGCGGCGTCCACAATGCGGTCAATCCAACCGTGTTCGAGGCGCGTGCCAGCACCGACTCGCCGAAGTTCAAACAGGTTGGTCGCTCGCTTTATGACTGGGCAGCTCTGTCCGGCGTGACCATGAACTTCCCGTCCGAGTACCATCCTCTGCGCTCGGTTCACCTGATGCGCTTTTGTTGCTTGCTTGAGGAAGATCAGCCGACACTGCTCAAATTCGCGCATGCGGGCTTCGACGCCTATTTCACCGAGCAGCGCAATTTGGATGACCCAGAAACCCTGGTCGCTTTTGCCAATGAGGTGGGCTTAGACGGCGCCGATCTCTGGACTCGATCCCAAGACCAGGCCTGCAAGGACAAACTGCGTGCCAATACGGACGAAGCCATTGCGCGCGGCTCTTATGGCTCGCCCAGCATCTTTGTGCCTTTTGGCGACGGCGAGCGGCTCTATTTCGGCAATGACCAATTGCCTCTGGTCGGATGGGCCGTGCAAGAAAACCGGAAGCGCTCATGATCCGGGAAGAGGCCGCCAAACACTTGGATCATGACCCGCATTTTGAATGGCGCGGGCAGAATGTGTCTCGGATCGAAAACCTGTCCGATATCGTGTTCGCGCTGGCGCTCGGTATGATGCTGTTTGGCGGACCGCCGCCGCAGACGTTTTCAGAGCTGGTGCGCTTCCTGATCTCGATCGTTCCAGTCACGGCAAGTTTTGTCATCCTGTTTCGGATTTGGAACGCGCATTTTGTCTTTTTCCGGCGCTATGCGCTCGCCGACAACACCATCGTGCTGATCAATTCCAGCTTACTCTTAATGGTGCTGTTCACCGCCTATCCGCTGAAATTCATCTTTGAGAGCTTCTTCTGGTACATCGTGGCGTTGAGCACAGGCGACTTCACCCAGCTCATCAACACAGAAATGAGCTTCACCAATTCCGGGCGCAGCATGGCCTTTTTCGGCGTCGGCTACGCTCTGATTTATGCCCTGCTCAGCATCATGTATGGCCATGCGGCGCGCAAAGCCGATCTCATAGGTCTCTCAGCCAAAGAGCGCCACCTAACTCGGACAACGGTCTGGATCTTTCGCGGCGAAGTCGCGATCGCCATCTTGATCGTCTTTGCCGCCCTGTTCACGCCCATTGGCCCGCTCGCCGGCTCGCTCATGTTCTTAAACTGGCCGAACGCATATTTGATGGCCTGGATCGTCGACAAAACAGAGAAAAAGCCAACCGCGAGTGTCATCCAGGCTGGGCCGGATGCTTAGGCGCTGATGTGGCCGGCGATGCGCCGATTGTGCGGCGCTGTTCGGTGCTCGAACAGATAGATGCCCTGCCACGTGCCGAGCACGATCCGTCCATTTGAGATGGGGATAGAGAGCGAGGTTTGTGTGAGCGCTGCTTTGATATGCGCGGGCATGTCATCGGGCCCTTCGGCGCGATGCTTCAGGTAAGCCATTGAGGGATCATCTGTGTCCGGCACCAGACGCTGAAAGAAGGCGTTGAGGTCGCGCTGTACGTCAGGATCGGCGTTCTCCTGAATCACAAGCGAACAAGACGTATGCTGGCAGAACAGCGTCAGCAGCCCCGTCTCGATCGCCTCTCCCCGAACAAAGGCCTGCACCTCTGAGGTGAACTCATAGAGTCCTGACCCGGCTGTAGAGAGTTCGAACGTCGCTTGAATGGTGTCTACTCCCAGCAAAAGAAAAGCGGCCCGAGAGCCGCTTGTCTGTTTGATTAGGTATCCAAGAAGCTCCGCAGCTTCCGGCTTCGGCTTGGATGCTTCAGCTTGCGCAGTGCTTTCGCTTCGATCTGACGGATCCGTTCGCGGGTTACTGAGAACTGCTGACCGACCTCTTCCAACGTGTGGTCAGTATTCATCCCGATCCCAAAGCGCATGCGCAGAACGCGTTCTTCGCGCGGCGTGAGCGAGGCGAGGACGCGGGTTGTGGTCTCGCGCAGGTTTGACTGGATCGCCGCATCGACCGGCAGCAGCGCCGCCTTGTCTTCGATGAAGTCGCCTAGGTTTGAATCCTCATCATCGCCAATCGGC
>CAYNUI010000293.1:0-2901 GCA_964400185.1 uncultured Hyphomonas sp. | reverse complement strand
AACAGCGTCAGAACCGTAAACAGCAGACGCACCACCGGTGACGATTTCAACGCGCTCAACCAGCGGAGCTGGGATCAAGTTCACGTCGCTCGCGTAGCCACCAGACAGTGGTGAGCCAGGAGGCAGACGCTTACCGTTGGCAAGGACCAGAGTCCGGGTCGCGCCGAGACCACGAAGGTCAAGGGTAGATGTACCGTTCGCGCCGTTCGCGAAAGAAGAGTTCTGGCTCAGTGATCCAACAGTCGCTTGAGGCAGCGTGTTGACGAGGTCGATTGTGTCGACAGTACCGCGCAGATCAAATGCGTCAGCACCAACAGAGGTTACTGGGCTTGAGGACGCAATGTTTGCGTTCACAATCCGCGAACCTGTGACGAGCACGGTTTCCTGACGTGCTTCGTCATCTGTGTCTGCATCTTGGGCGACAGCAGGTGCTGCAAGCACCCCACCCATAAGGCCTGCGATCACAGACGTCGCAAGCAGATGTGTTTTAATAGAATTCCCTTTCACGTGGAATCTCCCTGTGTATAGCTATACTGAGCAAATTCTTGCCTCTCACCGCGAGAATTTGGCCTCCTGGGCCCCTTTTTTCCCAGAATGCCGGGACGCTACACCTCTGTTTCTTTGGGCGTCAATTCACTGTTACATTGCCTTCACACATTCATAGATGAGTGTTGCTTTAGTGTATCAGTGAACAATAAATGGCTGTGCGTCTGCCTTTTCTTATCTCTACGTCTCATTTTGTATTTTTTTATGCATGCCAAGGGTTTAGAGAAAACGCGCACCCTCGCGGCGGTGCCCTTCCAAACTTTCCGCGAAGGAAATAGGATGATCGCTTGAGGAGAAAATTTTGCCCAATTTAGACTTCACAGGACAACGCGTTTTGGTCGTTGGCGGCTCAAGTGGAATAGGGAATGGAATTGCGCAAGCGTTCCGCGCGGATGGCGCAGATGTCGCCGTATGGGGCACGCGCCAGGCCGCCTCAGATTATGACGACGTCGAGGGGTCTGATCTCACCGGGCTTTCTTATGCGCAAGTCGATGTTGGCGACCCGGACAAAATCGCTACGGCTGCCGCCCCCTTTGATCAATTGGATGTCTTAGTCCTGTCGCAGGGTATCGTCGCTTATCAACGTGCCGAGTTCGAGCGCGACGGCTGGGACAAGGTTATGGCGGTCAATCTCGACAGCCTGATGCATTGCTCAGAAAAATTCCACGCTCAGCTGAGCGCGCGGCAAGGGTCGATCATAATCGTATCTTCGGTGTCAGGCGTTCGCGCCAATATCGGCAACCCAGCCTATGCCGCCTCGAAAGCGGGCGCGATCAGCCTCACCAAAACGCTTGGGCAAGCCTATGCCCGGGACGGCATTCGCGTGAATGGTATCGCGCCGGGCCTCGTCGACACCAAACTGACCAAAGTGACAACAGAGAATCCGAAACGCCTCGAAGGGTCGCTGCGCGCCATTCCACTTCGGCGAATGGGCCAACCTTCAGAGATTGCGGGTGCCGCTCTATTCTTGGCTTCTCCGCTCGCCTCTTATGTCTGCGGACAGACCATTTTTGTAGATGGTGGAATGACCCTTTAAGGCGTTCTTCGCAGCCTAAAAGAATTGTCTCGAGAGCTGCCACAAATCTGGGGTCGATCACCACCCTGCATTTCATGCGGAAATAGGTTTGACTCGGGGACTTGTTTGGTGTTTACCCGCGCCTTCATGTCCGCGCCGGGTTCGGCAGCGGCCAAAGTTTCATTTTTTGAGTTCTGAGAAGGACGAGCGCCATGTTCGCGGTCATTAAGACAGGTGGCAAACAGTATAAAGTTGCCGAAGGCGATGAAATCGTCATTGAGAAGCTCGCTGCAGACGCTGGTGAAAGCGTCACGTTTGAAGACGTTTTGATGCTTGGCGACGAGAAGAAAGTAACCATTGGCGAGCCTATGGTTTCTGGGGCCAGCGTGGTCGGCACGGTCGCCGAGCAGCGCAAGGGCGCCAAAGTGCTGATCATGAAAAAGCGTCAGCGCAACACCTACCGTCGTAAGAAAGGCCATCGCCAGCTTGAGACTGTCGTGACCATCGACTCTATCCTCGCCGACGGCAAAAAGGCCCCAGCGAAGAAGAAAGCAGCGCCAAAGAAAGACGAGGCTCCTAAGAAGGAGGCCGCGGCAAAAACTGAGGCGAAGAAACCAGCCGCTAAGAAGGCAGAGGCTGAGAAGCCAGCCGCCAAGAAAGCCGCGCCGAAGAAAGATGCTGCTCCTAAGAAGGCAGCTGCCCCAGCAAAAGCTGACGACCTGACCAAAATGAAGGGTCTGGGCAAAGTCTTCGCAGGCAAGCTGGAAGCAGAAGGCATTACCACTTTCGCGCAAATCGCGAAGATGAAGAAAGCCGACATCGAAGCGCTCGAAGAGAAGATCGGCGCTTCTGGTAAGTTTGAGAGCAATGACTGGGTCGCCCAGGCGAAAGAGCTCGCGAAAGGTTAAGAGTTCGGGTATAGACCCGACTTAGAGATTGGAGACCGGTTATGGCTCATAAGAAATCAGGCGGCTCGTCGAAGAACGGACGCGATTCAAATCCTAAATACCTTGGCACCAAGAAATATGGTGGCGAGCACGTGATTCCTGGTAACATCATTATCCGCCAGCGCGGCACGAAGACCTATCCGGGTCGCGGCGTCGGCATGGGTAAAGATCACACCCTGTACGCGCTCGTGGAAGGCAAAGTGCAGTTCACACGTAAACGTAACAACCGTCAGTACGTGTCAGTGACACCGCTCGCGGACGCAGCAGAATAGCGCGGCCCCGTTTATGGCCGCCGGGGAGTGGCCAAAGAGTTCCAGAGGGAGGCAGGCCACTGCCTCCCTTTTTCTTTGCCCCCCAATGGAGACCTCAAATGGGTGGATCATTCGAGTTTAA
>CAYNUI010000292.1:0-2943 GCA_964400185.1 uncultured Hyphomonas sp. | reverse complement strand
CTGCGTCTTAAGGCGCGGGAGAGTAAGTCGCTGCCGGGTCAGCAAAAGCTAGCGATGCAAAACAGACATCTTCCCTTACTGATTGCCCTCCCAAAAATTCAAATGGGTTGCTTGCAAAGTGCGCATTGGCGTCGGCTTTGCATGTGCAATTTTGGCAGTTCGCCAGAAGCAGAGCCATCGCAATAAAAGCCTGCATTGCTTTTGATCGAGTTTTGTCGTCAAATCGGAGCGATCGGGCGCTAATGGTCTGATCCTAAAGTGGAATTTTGGGGAGTGGCGCTTATGGGGACGGGTGTTTTTCAGGGGATTTGGGACGAGTTAAAAGCCAATCCGTACGGCCGATTGGCTTGTTCATTGGCTTTTGTGGCTACGTTCCTCGTTTATCTGTGCACACTCATCCTACCGGTGTATCCAACGGATCTCGGTGAATATCCTCTCGGGACGGATGTCGGCACTTTCGTCCATGGAGATGGCCGCGTTCAACAACATCCGATTTCAGGTTGGCTCGTCTTTGGTTGGCGCGGGTTGCTCACCCTGCTCGGCCTCGATGGATCTCATCCGTTCTTTGTGAAGATCCCTTACGCGATCCTCGGTGCGGTGAATTTCTTGCTTTTTGCGCAAGCCTTCAAAACACTGCTCGGTGGTCAGCGCGCCTGGCTGTACGCGATGTGTGCGGGCTTTTCACTGACGCCGTGGTTCTACGCCGCGTCGCCCGAAAGCTATGTGCTGACTCTCACCTTCTATACCGGCTATGTATTGGCTTTCCTGCACTGTACGCAGGACGCGACTTATAAGAACGGCGCGATCGCCGCGCTCTTTCTCTTCCTCGCTGTCGTCAATGACGTGTCGGCGCCCATGCTTGCGGTGATCCCAACTGTCTATTTCGGTTTGCGCGCAATGACCGACAAAACGATCCGCAATATTGCGTTTATGCATGCGGGTGCGGTTGTTGCGGGATTGTTATTTCTCATCGTCACGACCGACTTCTTTGCAGACTATATCTCCATGACACGCCATTTTAGTCCGGTGAAGAATGCGGACTCCGGGCTTGTCTATGATCACGGCATTCTCGAACCCTTGCTCAATTACTTGTTCTTCTGCTTGGCTGCGCCCAACGCCGAAACCACATATGCCAATTCATTATTCCCGACCTATTTCGGCTTCTTCCAGCCGAGCCTGGTGGACTATTTCAAATCTCCGTTCGGTATCCCGTTCTTGGTGCTCTATCTCGCGCCGCTTTGGTTCCTGCGGACCAGCGGGATTAACCGGATCCTGCTAGCCTTTATGGCCTTCTTGGCGGTCCGCTTTGTCGCCATCTTATTCTTCAATCCGGGTGAAGCGATCATCTATACCAGCGTCGTCGTCCTCCCGATTTTGGCCTTTATTTTCAACTTGATGGAAAAGTCTGATTTCAAGTTCAAGACGACCCATGCCACCCTTCTTTTCTTGACCATAGCCGGCTCAAACGGCACCTTCTTGTTTTAGCGGCGAAATGTCAGTTTTGTGTCGCTGGCGGGCTTGCGCTCTGTCCGTCACACAGCTATATCCGCCCTTCGCTTCGCCGATGCGAAGCCTACCCGTGACGCGGGATGGAGCAGCCCGGTAGCTCGTCAGGCTCATAACCTGAAGGTCGCAGGTTCAAATCCTGCTCCCGCACCCAATAAGCCCCTGAAAATCCTCGGATTTTCGGGGGTTTTCTTTTGCAATAAACGTCTTCGAAGAGAGACCTACTGTCCGCCATAGTTTCGTTACGCTATAACGATCCCATGTCCACGATCCCCAAGCTCGCTTTCGACCCTGCGGAGCATTCTGAGGAAGCTCGGATTGGGGCGTGGGTGCGGTATATGAGTTATATGCACAAAGTGGCGCCGGTCTTGGTGCCTGGGCGAGGGTTTGCGGCGCATGCGCAGAGCTGGGTGATCGATCGTATGGTGATCTCTCACGTGACCTTTGACGCCCAAACCATTGTCTCGACGCAAGGCTCGTCCACGGTCAAAGGCGCACCGGATATTCTGTTTGGCTGGTTTCTGAAACATGGCAGCGCTCAGGTCTGGCATGATGGCGAGCTATTGGATGTGCGCGAGGATGCGTTCTATCTGTTTGATTACTCTCGCGAATATCTTTCGATCGCGCCGCAGTCGGAAGTCATCAGCATCATGATCCCACACGGAGCGGCGGGGTATGACCCGATCCGACACGCCCCACGCTATGTTCTGGAGCGCGAGTCTCCAGAGGGCGAATTGATTGTTGAGGAATTGGAGCGGGTCGTTCGCGACGGCGATACGATGACAAGGCAAGATGTGCCAGATCAAGCGGAACGGTTCGTGGCCATGTTCGCGGCTTTGTTTCACCGGCGATCGAAGCCAGAAGCCGAAACCCTTTCCATGTCGGAACAGATCAAGCGCTATATCGATGCGCGGGTGCTCGATGCGGATCTCTCCGTCGAGCAGGTCATGACAGGCCTGCAAGTCTCGCGCGGCGATATCTATACCGCGCTCGGATTGAGCCAGACATTTGACAGCTATGTTGTGAAGCGTCGGCTCGACTATGCGTTGCGCAGCCTTGCTTTTGGTCCCCCAGACAGGGCCCGTTTGTGGAGCATTGCGGAGGCGAGCAAATATACCTCGCTAACCGACTTTGCCGACGCATTCGAAGCCCAGTTTAACCTGCCGCCCGATGCGGTCCTCGGCGTTTTGGATGTGCAAGCTCAAACCGGGCGTGGGCCTGAGGCCGATACGCTCTGGGAAACTTGGCTGGACGGGGCGTAGAGCCACGCAAGTGCCCCCTACGGCAAGCCAAAGCGCGGGTTCCATTCCCGCGCTGAGCGGTCTACCAAACCAGGCAATTAGACGAATGACCTGAGGATAGATCCATGCCTGCCATCTCCATGACCCCGCAAGAAGTCTCTGACTATATCGCACAAGCCGGCCGCGACGCTTGGGT
>CAYNUI010000291.1:0-2976 GCA_964400185.1 uncultured Hyphomonas sp. | reverse complement strand
AAAGATCCAGGGGAGCGTTCGACCGAGCACGTCGCCCGGGCCGGACTCCCAGAAGAACTCAAATCCCAGCGATGTTCCAAATCCGACGAGAATGGCGGCCAACGCCGTCTCCGCCGAGAATCGAAAGTTCAGGGTCCGCGCCACAATGATCGGTCCGAAGGTCGCGCCCATGGCGACCCAGGCGAACAGTGCCCGGTCAAAGATGGTTGAGGGTACAAAGAAGGTCAGAATAACCGCGGCGATACACAGCCCCAGAATTGAAAGTCGCGAGACGAGAACTTCACGCCCGCCCATCATTTTGCCGACGCCCATATCGTGCGAGATCGCTGCGCCCACAACCAGGAACTGGCTGTCCACGGTCGACATGATGGCTGACAGGGTTGCGGCTGCCACGAGACCACCGAGTAAGGCCGGCAAATAATCTGAGGCAAGTTCAAAGAATACACCTTCGGCCGGAGCCTCAGCCCCGTAAATCGCCCGCGCGGACAGACCGAGCACGCCCATGCCCGCATAGACCACCGCCCCCCAACCGATTGCGATCCCAGCACCATAGAGCCGCGCAGACCGGTCTCGCGTTGCCATGATCCAGGACACCAGGTGCGGTTGGCCGAGTGCGCCAAAACCCGTAGCGGAGAGCCCGAGAACAAACCCAACCGCGATCCATCCCGTTCGCCCGCCAAAGGCGTCGACATAGCCTTCGGGCGCCGCAGCCATGGCTTGCGAAATGCCGTCAAGGCCGCCGGCCGCAAAAAAGGAAACGGTCGGCAGGATTATCGCAATGCCCGCCATCAATATCCCTTGCATTGTATCGGTGATTGAGACCGCGAAAAAACCGCCAAGGAATGTGTAGGCCAGGATGATCGCAGCGCCGAAGATCACACCGGTATAGAGGTTCATATTGAACAGATCGGCAAACGCGACCCCTGCTCCCTGAAACTGAGCGGCGATGAAATAAGCGTAGCAGAAACAAATGATCAGTGCGGACAGAACTCGGATCAAACGCGCCAGTTTGCCTTTGGCGTTCTCGACCACAAAGTCTGTCAGCGTGAGGTGATCCTTCTCGCGCGAGACGCGCTGCAGCATGTCGCCCGCGAACAACCAAATGACGCCATAACCGACTAAGATCCCAGGGATCATCCACAACGCGGACGGACCGGCGGCGTAAACAAATCCAGAAAACCCGAGCAAGACCCAAGCGGATGAGCTCGAAGCCGCATAGGCAAGCCCAGCAACCCATGGCCCAAGTGACCGCCCGCCTAGAAGGAAGTCTTCTTGAGACTTCGCTTTGCGGACCGCCCAAAACCCGACGCCCACCAGCACGGCGTTATAGGTGATGAATGAAAGTAGCGCGAACGCATTGTCCATGAAGCTCGGCCCCAACAGTTAGACTCGTATGCCTGCTTTACTCGCAATGGCAGGGATCACAAGCTTCGGTCCTTATCCGCGCTTGCATCCGGGGCGCTTAAGAAGGATTTCGCAGCTCGCGTTCAGGGGCCGCGCGCAACAAACACATTGCGCCCGCGGGGCGATTGTGGTCGACAACGCGCATGCGATTGAATCAATGCCATAATTTCGCGGATTTCCGGAAACTCGCGAAGCAAAAGCTCCCAGGTCCGATTTTTCATTATATCGATGGGGCCGCCGACGATGAGATCACCTATCGCCGTAATACAGCCGCCTATGATGATGTCGATCTGGTGCCGAGCGTTCTGAATGGCGTCGAGAGCGTCGATATGTCGGTCGAGGTGATGGGCCAAAAGCTGGACATGCCGCTCTATTGCGCGCCGACGGCTTTGCAGCGTTTGTTTCATCATGAAGGCGAGCGCGCCGTCGCAAAAGCCGCGACCAAGTTTGGCACCATGTTTGGGGTCTCTTCTCTGGCCACCGTCCCGGTTGAGGAGATCTCTGAGATCGCGCCGGGACCGAAAATGTTCCAATTTTACTTTCACAAAGATCGCGGCCTGAATGACGCGCTTCTGGAACGCGCGCGGGCGGCTCAGTTCAATGTCATGGCGCTGACGGTGGACACAATCACGGGCGGCAATCGCGAACGGGACTTACGAACGGGCTTCACCTCCCCGCCCCGGCTCACGCCGTCTTCGCTCTTCAGCTTTGCGGCGCATCCGAGCTGGGCCTGGAATTTCCTCACCAAAGACAAGTTCGACATGCCGCATCTGTCTGGGCATGTCAGCGAAGGCACCAATCTCGCCGTCTCGGTTGGCGACTATTTCTCAACCATGCTCGACCAGTCGATGAATTGGAATGACGCTGAAAAGCTCTGCGCACAATGGAATGGGCAGTTTGCTCTAAAAGGCATTATGAGCGTCGAAGATGCCAAACGCGCCGTCGATATTGGCTGCACCGGGATCATGGTCTCAAACCATGGTGGCCGACAGCTCGACGGGGCCCGAGCACCCTTCGATCAGTTGGCTGAGATTTGCGACGCGGTGGGCGACCAGATTGACGTCGTCTGCGAAGGCGGCGTCCAGCGCGGAACGCACGTCCTCAAAGCCCTCTCAGTTGGCGCAAAAGCGGTCTCCGGCGGACGGCTTTATCTCTACGCGCTCGCCGCTGCCGGACAGGCCGGCGTTGAGCGCGCACTTGGCAATTTGCGAACAGAGATTGAGCGCGACATGAAGCTGATGGGCGTCACCCAAATTGATCAGCTCAGCCGCGATAATTTGCGCTGGCGCTAGTTTACGGAGACAGGCGATACCCGCCTGCTTCGGTGAGCAAGAGCCGCGCATTGGCAGGATCCGGCTCAATCTTTTGACGCAAGCGATAGATATGGGTCTCAAGCGTGTGTGTGGTCACCGCGGCGTTGTAGCCCCAAACCTCAGATAGAAGCTCTTCGCGCGCCACAGGCTTGCCGCCCGCACGGTAGAGATATTTGAGGATATTGGTCTCTTTCTCGGTCAGACGGATCTTGCGATCATCTTCTTTGACGAGAAGCTTCATGCTAGGACGGAACTCATA
>CAYNUI010000290.1:0-2983 GCA_964400185.1 uncultured Hyphomonas sp. | reverse complement strand
TGGCGTGCACGCGACTGTCCGAGCAGGCCGTGACCACCGCTGCCGCTAAGAACAGCCAAATCAGTTTCAGAGACTGCGCCATTCGCGAAATCGCCGCTTAAGACGCGCGGTCGAGCGTGATTTCCGGAAGCTTTTCAAGCGTACACGCAAACGGCGCCATGTCCGTTGAAGGCTCGGTGAAGCCACTCGGACCATTTGCATTCAGGATGCCGACATCGCCATTGTCGATGCAGATCTTCAGCGCATCCGGCATCGCGCCATCGACGAGTTTTGCTTCGTCCGCGAAACCATCCCAGATGATATCGGGCAGCCGCCCCTCGTCGGAGAACATCAGAGTCAGGGCCAGCGCCAGCTCGGGTGTGTCCGGCGCGTCGCCGCCGCCAGAGAAGGTGTTGTCATAAATGAAGATGCCTTCCGGATAAGGATCGAACGTGTCGGCAGCAGAAATGTCCTGATAGCCCGTCGTAAACAGACTGGAGATGATGATGTTTCCGGTTTGATTGTCTGAGATCTCATTGTTGAAGATCTCAACATTGTCGTTTGAATTCACGATCACGCCCGTCCCCGCCGGAACACTGGCGACCGGGGTGCCTGGGTGACCGAAATTCTCGGTATTGTTGGCGAAGACCTGATTGTCGAAAACTCGTACCGCACCGCCGACTTGTTGGAGTTGCGGCATATTGAAGACCAAAATCCCGCCCGTGTTGTTGGTTGCGATATTGTCGTAGACGTCCGCATTGACGGTGTTCTCAACTTCAATGCCGGCAACATTGTATTCGGCGCGGTTGCCGCGAATGATGACGTCTTTCGATTGCCCGATATAGAGGCCTGCATCCGATGCCCCGATGGTGACCGTATCTTCGACAAGCACGTTTGTGGTTTGGACAGGGTAGATCCCATAAGCGCCATTCTCGGTGCTCGGACCACCGGTCCATTCGGCGCGGACACGCCGGATCGTGATATTGTTGCCCTCATTTATTTTTAGGCCGTCGCCTTTGGCGTCCTCAATCGCGAGATCTTCAATGGTGAAGTCACTGGCTGTGACAAGTAGGCCTTCTGCGCCTGCGATCTGATTGGCGAAGCTGAGCACGGTTTTGTCCATGCCTTGCCCGCGAATGGTCACGCCATCGACGGTCAAGCTAAGGCCGCGATCGAATGAGAAAGTGCCTTCAGGGAGCTCGATGACATCGCCGGGCTCGGCCTCGATCAGTTGCGCCATAATCGCGTCTTCCGGGCTCAAAGCCTCAGCCGTATCCGTTTCAGTTTCTGTCGCTGGATTACAGGCTGCGAGCAGGCATCCGGCGATGCCGATCAATGATATCTGGTAACGCACTATCTTCCTCCCAAGAACCGTCGCTGGTAAAGCCTAGCACGAGCCATCGAGAAGTCGAATGCCTGTCGCGGCGAGACCTTATTTACGATTTTGTCTTCAGCGTGACGATTTCTTCGGCAATGGTCGGATGGACGGCGCAAGTCTCGTCGAACTGCTGTTTGGTGGCGCCCATCTTGATGGCGATGCCGAGCATTTGGATCATCTCGCCTGCATCAGGCGAGACAATATGCGCGCCGACCACCACTTGGTCTTCTTGGCGGACGATCACTTTCATAAACACCCGCTCAGATTTTCCGTTCAGCATATTCTTCATCGGGCGGAACTTGGTCTTGTAAATATCAACAGCGCCGAACTTTTTGCGTGCCTCATGCTCTGCCAGCCCAACCGTTCCCACTTCGGGTTGCGTGAAGACCGCCGTGGCGATCTTGTCATGATCAAACGTTCGCGGATTCCCGCCAAACTCTGTATCGGCAAAAGCGTGGCCTTCTCGGATCGCGACAGGGGTTAGCTCTGCCCGACGCGTGACGTCGCCAACGGCCCAGATATTTTCGACATTGGTTTTGGAGAATTTGTCGACCACGATCTCATGCCGATCGCCAACTTTTACGCCCGCGGCGTCCAGACCGAGACCCTCAATATGCGGGCGACGACCAACCGCCATCATGATGACGTCAGCATCTAGCGCCATGCCATTGGTCAGCTTGAGGTGTAGTGGGGCGTCCGTGTTGTCCGTTTTTTCGATCGACTCGAACACGGTGCTGGTGATAACGCGCACGCCAGCTTCTTTGAGGCCTTCATGCACGGTTGTCCGCACATCCATATCGAAGCCATTCAGCACCGTATCCCCGCGATAGACCAGACATGTCTCTACGCCGAGCCCGGCAAAGACATGCGCGAACTCGCAGGCAATGTATCCGCCGCCAGCAATAACGATGTGTTTTGGGAGTTCGGTTAGTTGGAAAACTCCGTCGGAGGTGATCGTGTGTTCGACACCGGGCAGCTCTTCCGGCGACGGGCGCCAAGGCGAGCCGCCAACCGCGATCAGGATTTTGTCTGCCGTGATCGTCTTTCCGCTTTTGGTCAGCTTGACTGTGTGCGCGTCGACAAACTCAGCGCGGTCTTCAAAGACATCGACGCCTGCATTCACTTGGCCGCTCATATAGAGGCCTGAAAGCCGATCCACTTCCGCATGCAAGTTGGCCATGAACCCCGGGAAATCGAACGCTCCTACTGTGAGATCCCATCCATAGGCTTTGGCTTCTTCGAGTTTGCGACCATAGTCGCTTGCGTAAACCATGAACTTTTTCGGCACGCAGCCTCTGATCACGCAGGTGCCGCCCATGCGATACTCTTCTGCCAGTCCGACTTTAGCGCCATGGCCAGCTGAAATCCGTGCAGCTCGAACGCCGCCTGAGCCGCCGCCAATCACAAACAAATCATAATCATAAGAATGGTCGGGCATGCCTTGGCTCTTTCTATCTGGTCAGTCCGTGTCGCAATAACGGATGAGTCCGTAACTCAAAAGGTTGTTATCGCACGGATCTTTCTTGTTGCGCGCGGATATTGTGAAGGATGGGGCAGAGGTCAATGGGCACAGGGGCTGGATGCACGGCGAACACGCAAACGTGTAGCGCTGGCGGCGGAAGCGAA
>CAYNUI010000289.1:1790-3015 GCA_964400185.1 uncultured Hyphomonas sp. | reverse complement strand
GACGAGCTCCCGCACGAACATGTCGAAGCCGAAGCCGAGACGGGCTATTCCTCGCTCCCGGGCGGCGAAGACGGCTTTACCGGCACCGTCGAAGATCTGGGTGAGCGGTCTAATTATACCTCGCCCGGTTGGCGACGCTTGAAAGAAAATGCGGGCAAATATGACAGCGCGCCGGTGATTGACGGAAAAGCGACGCTCATGGCGTCAGAGACCGGGAGTTCGGGCTTCAAACTGAACCAGCGCGTGTTCCATGAGAAGTTCGGATATGGCAAAGTCATGGACGCGAACGGCACGAAGCTGACCGTCGCGTTCGAAAAGGCCGGCGTCAAAAAAGTGATCGCAACGTTCGTAACCGCCGCATAAACACAAAGAGTTAGGAAAACCCGGGGACAGAGTCGCGCGTCGTTTCAATGGATGTGCGCCTGTTTAGCAGGAGAAAGCCGGTGGCCGTCACCGAGGTCGACGTTTTAGTGATTGGCGCCGGGGTTATCGGCTTGGCATGCGCACGCGCCTTTGCGATGGCGGGTCGAGAGGTCGTGCTCCTTGAGCGTGAAAACCAAATCGCGACGCAAACCTCGTCTCGCAATTCTGAAGTCATTCATGCAGGCCTGTACTATCCAACGGGATCCTTGAAGGCGCGCAGCTGCGTCGACGGACGCCGTCGCCTTTACGACTATCTCGACGCTCGAAACATAGCGTACAAGAAATGCCGCAAGCTGATTGTCGCGAAGAGCGAGGACGAAGCTTCAAAACTAAAAGCGCTCCGCGATCAGGCCGCGCAAAATCAGGTTGAAGGCATCGACCTCATCGATGGTGCAACCGCGCGAGCCTTAGAACCAGCTTTGTCGGATCGGGTGGTCGCTGCGATCTTGTCGAAGGAAACCGGCATCGTCTATAGCCACGCGTATTATCTGTCTCTTCTCGCTGATTTCGAGGCTGCAGGCGGCACACTCGTCCTAAAAGCCGACGTGTTGTCGGGTCGAGTGGACGCAGAAGCGGTCACTTTGTGCATAGACGGTGCCGCCCCATACGACATCCGCGCGAACCGCGTGATCAATGCAGCTGGTATACAAGCGATCGATTTGGCCCATGCCATACGGGCCGAGCTCGAACGCCCGATCCCAAAATCCTATTTTGCCAAAGGACACTATTTTTCGATCAGTGGATCGACGCCCTTCGAGCATCTGATTTATCCCATGCCGAACGCGGGCGGGCTCGGCACGCA
>CAYNUI010000289.1:0-1690 GCA_964400185.1 uncultured Hyphomonas sp. | reverse complement strand
GTTGATTAGTGCTTCGTTGCTTCGTCTTCGCCGCCCATGCCGTCCCAGAATTTCTTTACGCGGCCGATAAAGCCTTCTGATTCCGGGTTACAGTCTTTGCCGGAGCAATCACAGAACTCGCGCAGGATTTCTTTCTGGCGAGCTGAGAGATTGCGCGGGGTTTCGACGAACATCTCGATATAGAGATCGCCGGTCTGGTGATTGCCACGAAGGCTCGGCATGCCTTTGCCGCGCAGGCGCAGCTTACGACCCGTTTGTGCGCCTTCTGGCACCGTCACACGGGCGCGGCCGCCATCAATGGTCGGAATTTCAACTTCGCCGCCAAGCGCTGCGCAGACCATGGAGACCGGGGTCCGGCAGTACAGATTCGGACCATCGCGTTCGAACAGATCATGCTCTTCAACATTCACGAAAATATAGAGGTCGCCTTTCGGGCCGCCTTGCGTGCCAGGCTCGCCTTCACCTGAAAGACGGATGCGCATCCCAGATTCGACGCCTGCCGGAATTTTGACCGACAGTTTGCGGTCTTCTTGGACTTGGCCGGCCCCACGGCACGTTTTGCACGGGTTTGAGATGACCTGCCCTTTGCCATGACAGCGTCCGCAGGTGCGCTCCATAGTGAAAAAGCCTTGCTGAGCCCGGACTCGACCGGCGCCATTACAGGCGGGGCAAGTTTCTGGGTTGGTGCCAGGTTCAGCGCCTGATCCATCGCAGGTGCCACAATCGACCATAGACGGGACGTTAATCTCCGCTTCTTTGCCGTTAAACGCCTCTTCCAGCGTGATATCCATGTCATAGCGCAGGTCTGCGCCGCGCTGCGGGCCGCCACGGCGACGTCCACCGCCGAATGGATTGCCGCCAAAGACTTGGCTGAAAATGTCCTGGAAAATATCGTTCGGGTCGCCGCCGCCAAACGGATTGCCGCCACCTGCGCCGCCCATTCCGTTTTCAAACGCAGCATGCCCGAAGCGGTCGTACGCCGCTTTCTTTTCAGGATCAGACAGGACCGCATAGGCCTCGCCCACTTCCTTAAACATAGCCTCAGCTTCAGCGTCATCCGGATTCTGGTCCGGGTGGTATTTCATCGCCAGCTTCCGATAGGCGCTCTTTAGGGCCTTATCGTCCGCATTTCGGTCAACGCCGAGCACGTCATAGTAATCGCGTTTGCTCATTTAGACGGTTACCTATTATCTCACTCTCTCGCCCGCCAAGGTGGGGAGGTCCGGGGCGAAGTGCAAGCCCTGTTACTGCGGGGCTAACCTGCCTTTTTCACCTTGGTGTCGCCGAGGACACGCTCTGCAATCTCTTTAGGCACGACCATGAGCATATCTGAGAGGGTTTGCCCCCACTCTTTGCGAAGTTCGTGCGCGCGTTCAGAGCCGGTGCGTTCCTTATGGATGTCGAGCATCATTTCGAACACATCGATATGTTTCTGATCCATGTCGACCAGAGGATACCAATCGATCGCATCTGGGTTCGCCACTTGCTCAAAGCGCTTCTCTGGGTCCCAGATATACGCGATGCCGCCAGTCATCCCGGCCCCAAAATTGTCACCGATCGAGCCGAGGATCGCGACCCGGCCACCCGTCATATACTCGCAGCCATTGGCCCCGCAGCCTTCGACGACAGCTTCCGCGCCAGAGTTGCGCACAGCGAAACGAACGCCCGCTTGCCCGGCCGCATACAAATT
>CAYNUI010000288.1:0-3017 GCA_964400185.1 uncultured Hyphomonas sp. | reverse complement strand
GCACGCCCACGATGGCCATTGGATGAAAGCTCAGCCTTGGCTGATCCAGCTTATGGTGGGGGAAAACGCGGCGCGAAGGCCTAGAATTTGAACGCAGAGCGCAGGCGAATGCCCGCTTCAATCTCTTGATCGTCCAATTGACTGGAAGTGTCGAACTCTTCGGTTCCGAGGTTCAGCTCACCAGCAGGAGATCCGATGGTCAGTTCACCGCCAACAGAAATGCGCGGTGTGATCCGAAATTCGGCTTCGGCCATCATTTCTTCACGCGGCAGAAGTGAATCTTCATCTCGAGACGTCAGGTCCAAACTGAGGCTCCAGCGATCTCCTTGGATCCAAGCCAGGTTGAACGTCTGAGACGGACGGGTTTCCCAAAGTGAGATTTCCGCGCCAGGCGTGTTGAAATTGAAGCGTTGGAACCAATCAGGCTCAGCTGCCTCAGATTCGGAGATTGAAGGCGCGGGCATTTCAGGCACGTCTTGCTCGGCCATTGCCGGAAGGGCAAAGCCGCCAAAACATACGAGGGATGCTGCCAGAAAGCGCATTACGGATACTCCTGCCCTGTAGATAGCAGTGAGACAGGTTAATAGAACCTTAATTTCCAGTTAGCCGCACAATTTCTTGTGAGAGTGTGATTTCAACAACAACACCCCGTGACCGCCAATTGTGCAGAGGCGATTCGATCTCGTCATCTAGATAGGCAATCGCAAGCTTGGTCGAGGGGCCAAACGCACGCGCTGCACCGATCCGCCAGCCACTGGTGTCCAGCGCGGCCCCATCGTCTTCGGATTTGCCATATTCTGCAGAGAATTCAGTGTTGTAGAGGTCTCGGTGCAAGCCGGCGCTCCAGGCCGAATAGTCGCTATTCGGGAGCCCATTATTGGAGGTCAGCCAGGACGTTCCGAACGTCCAATCATCCTTCTCAATGCGGGTGCCTGCCGACCAAGATTCGACTGTGTCATATTGAGCCGTCAATCCGGTTGCAGAAACGTCCGCGGTGGACCAACCGAGACCCACATCTACCCTAAAACCCGAATCACGAAAGCGGCGACTCGCGTTTAAGGCGAGTTCAACCGCATTCTCTGTTTCTGGCGCTGTTGCGCCAGTTCCAGCGGCAGGGCGGCGATCAAGCCCATCCGCCTCTGCTTTCGGGGTGAAGCTGAGGCCGGCGCGGATGCCGATCAAGCGCGGGGTCGCGTAAGAGAGTTTCGCACTTGGCCCGGTGAGGTTGTGCCGAGAGCGCACGGTCGCCAGCCCGGACGGATCGAGGAAAGTGCTGTCGAGCCGGGCTTGGCTGAGAACAGATTTCGTTCCTTCATGAAAGCGGTCGGCAACGCCGCGATCTTTGCCAAGGCGGACTTCGCCATAGCCGCCATCAATTTGCAAATAAGCGGTTTCGAGACGGCCTCTGAGATCACTATCGTCCAGAGGCAAGGCGCTTGAGTAGCCGGAAAAGGCGCCGACCGGAGCAAAGACATCGCCGCCAAATCCGCCAATGCCACCGGGACGGCTTGGATTGTCACGCTGCAGACGCAAGGCCCCGCGCGCCCGCAGGCGTACGCCATTTTCCAGCACTTTTTGAGTTTGTCCGATGAGGGCAAGTTCGCCGAGGATCTCAGCTTTTTCGGTCTCGGCATCATGATCTGAGAGCGGATAGAGCGCGGTCACCCATTCCAGGTCGAGCTCTGTTTCGAGCGGCCCGCTGCCCTGCGCTGCCGCTGGCCAGCTTAAGAAAATGAGCGCGGTGAGAACGCTGGCTGTTCGCATATTTCTAGGCGTCCCTTTAAACGGTTGAGTCCGAACGCAGATCGGCACTGGTAGGCTGAGTTTCAGGTGCTATAGAAGTGACTCTTGAACAAGAGTTTGCCAACGGGAAATGACGATATGAAGGCAGTTTCAACCCTGATTGCAGCGACTTTCGGTGTGCTTGCACTCTCTGGCTGCGTCTTTGGTCGCGGTGGCGACGCTGTTGAAGCGCGCGTGGTTGAAGAGATTACGGGTGGCGCAAACCCGTATCTATGGCGCGCCAGCCTCGACACGCTCGAGACCCTCCCATTGGTGAGCACGGACCCTTATGGCGGAACGATCATCTATGATTGGCGTGCCTATGAGAGCGCTCCCGATGAGCGCGTGAAGGCGACGGTCTACATCCTCGATTCGCGTTTGCGGGCCGACGGCGTGAAAGTGGCGGTGTTCCGGCAGGTCAATCAAGACGGCACTTGGGTCGATGCGGACGCGGATCCTGAAACCGCGATCCAGCTCGAAAACGCTATCCTCGCACGGGCGCGTAATCTAAAAGCCGCTGAGATCGACTAATTTTTAAAATTGATGGGGGAGGCGATGGCCTCAAGATACAATCCGCAAGAGGCGGAACCCAAATGGCGTGAAGCATGGGCAGATGCCGAGCTGTTCAAAGCGAAGACTCCAAGCGAAGCAGGCGACGTTCCAAAAGCCTATGTCTTAGAGATGTTCCCGTATCCTTCCGGGCGTCTGCATATGGGGCATGTCCGCAATTATGCGATGGGCGATGTTGTTGCCCGTCATAAGAAAGCCAAAGGCTACAACGTCTTACACCCGATGGGCTGGGACGCGTTTGGCATGCCGGCTGAAAATGCAGCGATGGAAAAGAACGTCCATCCGGGCGATTGGACGTATCAAAACATCGCGGCGATGAAGGCGCAGTTCGAAAAGCTCGGCCTGTCCCTGGATTGGTCACGCGAGTTCGCGACCTGTGATCCTGACTATTATGGCGAGCAACAGCGCCTGTTTTTGAAGTTCATGGAAGAGGGCTTGGTCTATCAGAAGAAGGCCAAGGTGAATTGGGACCCGGTCGACAATACAGTGCTCGCCAATGAGCAGGTGATTGACGGCAAAGGCTGGCGGTCTGGCGCGCCTGTTGAACAGCGCGAATTGGTCCAGTGGTTCTTCCGGATCACCCACTATGCTGAGGACTTGCTGGAACAGGTTCAAAAGCTGGAGCGCTGGCCGGAAAAAGTCCGCACCATGCAAGCCAATTGGAT
>CAYNUI010000287.1:0-3026 GCA_964400185.1 uncultured Hyphomonas sp. | reverse complement strand
AGCGAGGTCGCGGGGGTTTAGAGGGGCTGCTGTGGGGTGAGGAGGGGACGTTGGCGATGCGTGAACTTGATTTGTCATCCCGGCCGTAGCGAAGCGGAGAGCCGGGACCCAGACAGACGAGGTCCCGGATAAGTGCTGCGCACTTTCCGGGATGACAATCGATATTGATGCCCCCTCCGACGCCGAAAGCAGACATAAGAAAAAACCCGCAGCTTTTCACCGCGGGCTCTTTTGATCGGCAATGAGCGGCTGAAGCCTACTCTTCGTCTTCTTTCAGCAACTCTTCTTTCGACACGGTTTCTTCTTTGACCTTGGCGGTCTCGAGGATGTGGTCGACGACTTTGTCTTCGTAGATCGGGGCGCGGAGCTGAGCCATCGCATTTGGATCTTTCTGGAAGAATTCAATGACCTGGCGCTCCTGGCCGGGGAAGTTACGCGCTTCACGGATCAGGGCCTGCTGGACTTCCTGTTCATCGATCTGGATTTCAGCAATCCGGCCAATCTCCGCGAGGACCAGACCGAGGCGCACGCGGCGCTCTGCGATCTTGCCATATTCTTCTTTCAGATCGTCTTCGGATTTGCCTTTGTCCTCTTCCGGTGTGCGGCCAGCATCCATTTCAGCCTGAACCTGTTGCCAGATCTGGTTGAACTCCTGCTCAACCATTTTCGGTGGCAGGTCGAAATCGTGCTTTTCGTCGAGAACGTCGAGCAAGGCGCGCTTGGCTTTCGCGCGTGAAGCGCCGTCAAACTCATTCTTGATCTGCTCAGAGACCAGCTCTTTCAGCTTGTCGAGGCTTTCAAGGCCGAGACCGGTTGCGAACTCTTCGTCGAGATCCGGTGTTTTCGGGGCGCGCACTTCGTGCACTTTGACTTCAAACACAGCGGCTTTGCCGGCGAGGTGTTCGGCCTGATACTGCTCAGGGAAGGTCACTTCGACTTCTTTTTCGTCGCCTGCTTTGACGCCAATCAACTGGTCTTCAAAGCCGGGGATGAAGGAGTTCGAACCCAGAACCAGCGTGTGCTCTTCCGCTGCGCCGCCTTCAAATGGCTCGCCGTCCAGCTTGCCGAGGAAGTCAATCACGATCGCGTCGTCCTTGCGCGCTTTTGCTGTTTTGGCGCGTTTGTCATATTTCGGATTGGCTTCAGCGATCTGCGTCAGGCGTGCTTCGATCTCGTCATCATTGATTTCGGCAACCGGCTTGGTCAGCGTCAGCTTCTTGATGTCGACAGGTTCGAAATCCGGCATGATGTCGAGATGCATGTGATAGGCGAGGTCCTGTTCGCCATCGAGCACTTTCTCCATGTCGCTTTCCATGTGCATTTCCGGCTGGCCAGCTGGGCGCACATCGGCGTCTTCAATGGCTTTCTGGCTGGTTTCCTGAACCAAGGCCTGCACGACTTCGCCCATGATGTCCTTGCCGAACATTTTCTTGACGTGGGAAGCCGGCACTTTGCCGGGGCGGAAGCCCTTCAGGTTCATTTGTGGGCGGATCTCCTCAATACGCTCATCGAACCGTTTTTGCAGATCAGCTTGTGGGACGCTGACCTTATACATACGGCTGAGGCCCTCAGAGGTTTCGACGCATTCCATACTGGTCATTCCTTGTTGCGGGTCGGGCTGGTGCTCGAAGAGCTGAAACCCGCGCCATTCATTGGCGTTTAGTCGACTGAAACGGCGCTCTATAGGGCAGGGGGAAGCTCCTGTCCACGCCGCGTGTCTGACCTTTTGCAGAGAAATGCATCTCCAACTGAATGCGATCTGTCCACAGAGCAGGATTTGCGTCCTTGCAGGTCGGAATCGCTCGCCTCCTATCGTCAGATCAGGTGGGAAAATATCTCGGGCGTATTGCACATTCTTCATGTGATTTTGCGACGTCAGGAGAATTACGGTTTCAATTTATTTTGCTTGGGTGAGGACAAAGCAGAGGTCTTCATTCGGTGAGTGCATGACAGAGAGCAGAGTTCGACAATTGCGCGACTGTCTGAAAGGCCGGTTGCCAATGGGGTTCGGTGTCAGTGGCCCGCTCGCGACCCGGCTGTTTTCATCGCGAGATGTTGATCGCCTGATCGGCAAAGCGCAGGATCAGGGGATCTCGATCTTTGATACCGCCCCGTCCTATGGCGCGGGTCTCGGTGAGCGCCGTCTCGGTCATTCAATCGGCAATGATCCATCGGCATTCGTGATGACCAAAGCCGGTCTGACATCGAAAGGGTGGTTCGATCGGCAATCGAGCTTCGCGCCGGGGGCGATTGTTCAAAGCGTCGACGCGTCCCTGAAGCGTCTGCATCGCGATAGGATCGATCTGCTCTGGCTGCACGGACCCGGTCGGGCGCACATCACGGATCTCTTGAAGGAAACGCTGATTGATTTGATGAAAACCGGCAAGGTCGCCGCCGTCGGGATCACGTCCCGCCATCAGCCGGCATCAGAAATGGCGGATACCGCCCCGTTCTCGGCCCTCATGGCGCCTGTTTATGAGGGCTATCCAACCCAATCGTCCGTCCCATCCAATGCCATGCTATTTGGGATTGAGTGCCTGAAAAATGTACCGTCTGAAGGGGGCATTCCCCGACATCGCAGCCAGTTATGGCGCGCCGCCAGAGCCGTTCTCCGCAAGGAAAAACCTGTTCGCGGGTCGGAGACCGCCGAGGTCGCTTTCGCGTTCGCCTTCGAAACCGCACGCTGCGATACGGTGATCATGACCACATCACGGCCAGCGAGGATCGAGCAGAACCGGCTCATCTGTGAAACCATCGCTGACCGCCGGCGCGCGCCTCGTGAGACGGCCACGACCCGGCTCATGCCAGTTTCCACAGAACAAACCGGCGCCGTTTTGAAGAGCCAACCAGGACCCGCTTGATGGGTGTTTTACACAGATTTGGTTCGGCAGGGGTTGAGGCGAGAGAATTCCCCCGCTAAATGCCCGGTTCTGCCTGTGCGGATGTGACGGAATTGGTAGACGTGCCAGATTTAGGTTCTGGTGTCGCAAGGCGTGGAGGTTCGAGTCCTCTCATCCGCACCATTC
>CAYNUI010000286.1:0-3032 GCA_964400185.1 uncultured Hyphomonas sp. | reverse complement strand
GATCCAGCTTATGTCGAGGAATCGACATTGGCCCGCAAGAAATGCAGCTACCGCACCTTCATTAGCGCAATTTAATACAATCGGTGCGCCACGCCCCTCTTGCAGCGCTTTGCGGCAAAGATCCACCGCTGGAAAGCGTTCTGAATCAAGCGGTTCGAAGTCTAAACGGCTCAGCGCGATCAAATCTAATCGCTCAACAGAGGTCGGCTCACGTCGATCGGGCCAACTGAGGGCATGTGCGATCGGCGTGCGCATGTCCGGCACGCCCATTTGCGCCAGGACGGATCCGTCCCGATAGGCGATGGCTGAATGCAAGATCGATTGCGGATGCACGACGACTTCGATCTGATCTTCGGGAACATCGAACAGGAAACTCGCTTCGATGAGCTCGAGGCCTTTATTGAAGAGTGTCGCGCTATCGATCGAAATCTTTTGCCCCATATTCCAACGCGGATGCGCAAGCGCATGTTCGCGAGAGACGGTTTTCAGCGCCGCTAGACTCGTTTCTCGGAACGGTCCGCCTGAGGCGGTCAAAATGATGCGCTCAAGATCCTCGCGCCGTTCCATAACTTGAAACATCGCATTGTGCTCTGAGTCAGTTGGAACGATCGCCACGTCATGCTCTGCGGCGAGACGCTTTAGGAGCGGCCCGGCACAGACCATGCTTTCCTTATTCGCGAGCGCGATAGAGTTCCCGGCTTCAACCGCGGCCAGCGTTGAGGGCAGTCCATCAATTCCCACGATTGCGGCCAGAACCCGGTCTACGGGGCGTTTAGCAGCCTCGATGACGGCCGCTTCGCCCGAGCGAATTTCGATCCCAGTTCCGGAAAGTTCGCTTTTCACTAGATCTTCGCCAGCTTGGTCCGCGATCACCACGCATTTTGGCTGAAACGCTTTCGCCTGGGCGACAAGAAGCGCCGCGTTGCGACCCGCGACAAGCGTATCAATTTCGAAAGCGGCGGATTGGCCTTGCGCATTGGCGTGCTCAACCACTGAAAGCGCCGATGTGCCAATCGACCCCGTGGAGCCCATAATCGATATGGTTTTCACGCCACTCATGCCGCTAGACCTAGTATAGCTGCAAGGGACGGCGCAAACAGAAAAGCCAGAACCGTCACCACGCAAACCAAGCCCAAACCATCGACCCGGTCCATAAGGCCACCATGGCCAGGCACTAAGCCGCTTGAATCCTTGATTCCATATCGACGCTTGGTCGAGCTCTCAAACAGGTCTCCGAGCTGCGCTATGATGGATATCAGCGCACCAGTTACAATCCAGGCGGTGGGGTCACCACCCGTGATCCGCGCGGCAAGGAGCCCGCACAGGGCGCTGAAAATCACGGCGCCGAGCGCGCCGCTCCAGGTCTTAGACGGCGAGTCAGGATGCAAAGCTGGGCCACCAAATCCGCGTCCTGAGAAATAGGCGGCGGAATCAGACCCCCACACAATCCCCATAAAAATCAAAGCGGTCGCGACACCGTCCCACGGCCCTTCGCGCATCAGATAAAGCGCGAGCGGCATACCCGCGACATAAAGCAAACCAAACGCCTCTGCCCCGCGTTTGGCAGAGATAGGATGGAGAATGCTTGCCAAGAGCGCGCACCCAAGCAAGGTCCAAACCGCCCAGATGGGCTCTCCCAAAATCGCAGGCGCGAACGGCACTAAGGCAAGCCAGACGAATGTCTTTAGCGACGGTGAAGCCGTCATCCGCGTCCACTCATAGGCCATGAGCGCAGCGAAGACCGCACATGAGACAGCGAGAAGCGCGCCCCCTGCCCATACAACATAAAGACCAAACGGGATAAGAACCGCAGCCGATAAGAGCCTTAAGCCAAGGTCGCCCGGTTGGCCGTCATGCTGCTTTGCGGGCGCCATGATTAGGCCGCACCAGACGCCAAACCGCCAAATCGTCGCTCGCGCGCTTGAAATGTTTTGATCGCGTCGAGCAAGTGTTCTTTGCCGAAATCCGGCCAAAGCACATCCTGAAAGATGAGTTCTGCATAGGCCGCCTGCCAAACTAAAAAATTGCTCAGCCGATACTCACCACTCGTGCGGATGACGATATCCGGATCGGGAATATCTTTGGTATCGAGAAAGTCAGAAAACGCGGTCTCATCCAGATCTGTTGCCTTCAAAGTGCCCTCAGCAATCGCTGTGGCAACTTTTTCAACCGAGCGAATGATTTCTTCGCGACCGCCATAGTTGAACGCGATGCAAAGATTGAACTTGTCATTCGCCGCCGTGGTCTGCTCTGCGCGATCAACGAGTTCGAGAATATCCTCCGGCAAGCCACGGCGGGTGCCGAGAATGCGAACGCGCACGCCTTCTTTCGCAAGCCGGCTCAAATCGCGCTTCACATACGCTTTTAGCAAACCAAACAAAGCGTTGACCTCAGAGACCGGGCGACGCCAATTCTCCGTTGAAAATGAGTAGACGGTCATATTTTTGAGCCCGATTTCTTGGGCTGCCTCAACCGTCCGGCGCAAGGCTTCTACGCCGCGCTCGTGCCCCACAGCACGCGGATATCCGCGTGCTTTTGCCCACCGACCATTTCCGTCCATGATAATGGCAATATGTTCGGGAAACTTGCCGGCCTCCGGCCCGCTATCCCCGGTTTGGGTGGCTGAGGACGCGGTCGTCAAACTTGCATGATCTCCGCTTCTTTTGCCTTCAAGGCATCATCCACGCGGCCGACATAATTGTCAGTGAGCTTTTGGACGTCATCCGACATAGCGCGATGATCATCTTCGCTAATGTCGCCGTCCTTCTCCATTTTCTTCAGCGCGTCCATACCGTCGCGCCGCACATTGCGAACCGCGACACGCGCCGCTTCAGCATATTTGCCGGCGACTTTGGTGAGCTCCACACGGCGCTCCTCATTCAGCGGTGGGATCGGAATACGCAAAGTCTGTCCATCGACGACTGGGTTCAAACCGAGCCCGGACTCGCGAATGGCTTTGTCGGTGGCGCCGACCAAGCCTTTGTCCCAGACGTTCACGGCGATCATCCGTGCATCCATGACGGAAACAGAGC
>CAYNUI010000285.1:0-3043 GCA_964400185.1 uncultured Hyphomonas sp. | reverse complement strand
CATCCCATCCACCGAGATCGCCGCGGATACCACCGCCTGCGCTGATGTCGGTCACGTCGCCAACAATCGTAGGCAGGAAACCATCTGGATAGATTTCAGTCAGGTTGCGCGGAGTGCTGCGCGTACCCAGTGGGCTTGGCGCAGAGTCACTGGACCGACGATAGAAACCGGTACTTTCGGCTTCTCGGTCTTGATAGCCCGCCCAGCCATACAACTCCCAGTCGTCACTGAGATTAATACCCGCGTTGGCAAAAGCGCTGAAGTCTTCCGCATTGCCATTACCCCAATTGTGGTTGAGGCGATTAAAGGTCGTCTCACGCGGGTCCGAGACACCACCGGGCGTGATGTATTGTGGACGCGGGTCGAGGCCGGCCCGGTTCGAAGGATTACGATCCTTGTATTCCGCAGAAATGGTCAAGAAGCCTGAATCGCCGAGCGCGAATCCTTTCCAGCCGCTAATCTGCAGCGTTTCACCATCAACCGCATCTCGGCCTTGGCCATCAATATCGGTTACGAAAGCACCGTAGCGCGCATTTACGCCGCCACCGGAACTCTCTTCCTTCAACAGCACATTGATCACACCGGCGATGGCGTCAGAACCATACTGCGCGGAGGCACCGTCCCGCAGAACCTGGACGCTGCCAATCGCAGCGGTCGGGATCGAATTCAGGTCGACCGCAGAAGAGCCGCGACCGACAGACCCGTTAATGTTGACCAGCGAAGACGAATGGCGACGCTTTGAGTTGACCAGCACGAGCGTCTGGTCGGGCGCGAGGCCGCGCAACGTGGCCGGACGAATAATGTCGGTTCCGTCATTAATCGAGGTTTGGTTAAAGTTGAATGACGGGACCGTCGCCGCGAGGATCTGGTTGAGTTCTGTTCGGCCGGTTTCGGTCAGCTCAGCCACTGGAAACACATCGACCGGAACCGCAGTTTCTAGAGCGGTACGGTCGGCGGAACGGGTCCCTGTAACAACAATCTGGGTCTGGCGCAGTTCATCGTCCGCTGCATCTGCATCGGCGGTCTGAGCGTGGCTTGGGAGAGCGGCCACCAACATAGCGACGGCGAGCGCGCTGCCTCCAAATAGAGTTCTTTTCTTCATATTATACTCCTTGCTGTTACTTCCGTAATCCAACATAGCCTTCTGCCCCTGCGTCAACTATGCATCAAGATGAATCTCAAGCGCTTCGCGCCCGAGTTGTTGCAACAATGGCACAGCGATTTGGGCACCACGTCTATCAAGAGCCCGACTTGAATTGCGTCGTTTTACCCAGCTGGGTGTCCAAGATTCGCCCATCAACTACGTCATTCGGCGCATCAGCTGGGCGAGCAAAACCAGACGTAAGAAAACTTGCTGAAACCCGGCCTATTCGACCAAATTTGGATCGTTATCGGCAAGCAGACATAGCGTCTGTTCGAAGGCGTTGTACTTCATCACCCCATTCAATTCGTGTCTTGGAAACGAAATTCTCTGCGAAGTACGCCGCCTTGCAATCACAATCTCGTCCGCCCGCACGTTGGCATTCTGATAGGTAGAAATCGTTCGCTTGTTCCCGGCTACGGCAGTCGCCGTCTTCAAACATGCGCGCGAGAATTTTTGGAGCGGTTAGCTCAGGGCTGCTATAGTCTGCGAGCTTGGCCACCGTGGTAGCGCGATCAGCTTCGTAGTTTTGTTGCCGGCCGCGCGCATTCGCCGAGGCGGCTTGCTGTTGCGCGGTCAAACTTGCGCGCACCTCGTCTTGTTTCGATGTTGCCAACTCGATGACGCAGGACTTGTCGAGCAAAGCCTTACTGGTGCGGCCATTCAGATGCGCCAATGCCATCTCCGCCTCAAACCCGGAAAGCGCGGCTTCGCTTGAAGTAGGCGGTGCGGGCTCGACGTCCTGCGAAGCTGCTTCTGGCTTGCTCGCGGCAAAACTCACCGAAAACAGATCAAATTGTGTTCCATCCGGGGTTGCGACCCATGCGGTTATCGGCGCGCCCGAAACAATCGCGGCTTGCAGCGCATCAGCGTCAGCGCCAGCGCTTGCATACACGGCTCTTGAATCTGCACCGCCGCCTTGTCCTGTCGCTCTCCATCCGCGCTGATTGACCCAGCTGTCGATGATGGTTCCACCCGCATCTATCTTCACTGTTAAATCACGAGGGTTCGGCATACCGAGCGCTTGATTGGCTTCATTTCGAACCGACCCTGGCATCACCAAACGACTATTGCGATGGTCGCTACAACTATACTCAATTGCACCATCCAAAGATGTGGCTTCGTAAACCACGCATTCTGCATATGCTGTTGCGATGCAAGCAACGGATAAGATCATTGTTGAGAGAGTCTTGAGCACGCAATGTCCCCTTCGCGTTTCTGAAACGTGTGAGGTTTACCCGTACACAACGGTTTTCAGAACTCAAGAACACGCGTGAAGAACTTGGGAGTTAAACCAACTCTCAGACGGCTATTCACCGAAATAATGTTTGCAAGCGTCGAGTTCGCGCCGTCCCCAAACATCGTGAAGGTCCCAGGCCCACCAGGGCGTATCGTTTCCGTAGCAATAATTGCGGAACTGCAAAATCGCGAGGCCAGCGATAAACGCTTTCGCGAGGTCCTCAGCTTCCTGCCGTGCGGCAAGCACGTCCTGCGTTCGCTTCGCGCTTTGCGCCTTGTGCCAATTATAGTCGGCATATGAAAGGCGTTCCCATTTCTTGTTCAGCGTTTTGATTCTGCCATTTTCGAATTCGGAAACGCCATATCCTAGAGAAAGCGACAGCGTGTTTGCATCGCTCGTATCGAAGTCCATGGCGTCCAATCGCGTCCGCTCGGGCTCCGGCAAATTCTCCCAAAAATAGAAAAAACCTGTCGCGAAGCCCGCATCATAAGGCCTGATGCGCAGTGATTGAGCACCTGCGTCGAGTTGGAATGAACTGTGTTCTCGAGCATTGGCACCCACCAGATAATCCGGATAAGCGAACTCAGCGACATTAAAAATTTGACCATCTGAGCTGTGTTGCAGTCCCACGAGCCAGATGTCCGCCTGGACGGAAACTGTTT
>CAYNUI010000284.1:1930-3088 GCA_964400185.1 uncultured Hyphomonas sp. | reverse complement strand
GAATGGGGCGGCGTCGACGTGCTACGCGACAATGCGTCTGGCAAGATTTACATTGTCGATGCGAACAAAACCGATATGGGCCCACCCGTTGCGCTGAAGCTTGGAGACAAGCTAAAATCCACGCGTCGGATGGCCAAAGCCTTCGTCGCCGCGTTCGCCCCGAAACGTAAGTAGATTGCCGGACTTGTGGAAATTGGGCGTCTCGCCCACGACAAGATAAGAAGAATCAAAGCAGCAAATCTCCCATGGCTATTCCTTTTGTGCGTGAAATTGAGTTTGAGTATGGCAAGGTTGAGCAGGTCTCGCCTCTGATCCGACGGGTCGTTGCCAATAATCCTGGTCCGTTCACTTATGTCGGCACAGGCGTCTACATCATCGGTCAGGGTGAAGTGGCCGTCATCGATCCCGGTCCGCACGACGAAGCGCATTTCGAAGCTTTGAAAGCGGCGCTTGAAGGCGAGACGGTAAAATATGTCCTCGTTTCTCACGGCCATTCCGACCACTCGCCTTTAGCCAAACCCCTTGCCGAGTGGGCGGGCTGTAAAGTCTATGCCAAAGGCTGCGGAGAACCGACCGCGAAAGGCGAGCTTGGCAGTGAAGATGATCCCTCCTTCACGCCAGACGAGTGCACGCAGGACGGTGACCTGTTTAAAGGTCCGGGCTGGACGCTGGAGACGATTGAAACGCCAGGCCACACAACCAATCACCTTTGCTTTGCGCTTAAGGAAGAAAATGCCTGTTTGACCGGTGACCATATTATGGGCTGGTCAACCACCATCGTTGCGCCACCGGACGGCAATATGTCCGACTATTTCAAGAGCCTCGACAAAATCGAAGAGCGCGATTTCGACGTGCTCTGGCCGACCCATGGCTCACCGATTGAAGGCCAAGCCTTCGTCAAAGAATTCATCCAGGCCTATCGCCAGCACCGCCAAGATCGCGAAGACGGCGTCATCGCTCATATGAAAGCCGGTGAAACGTCGATCCCGGAAATGGTCAAAGCCATGTATATCGGCCTCGAAGAGCGTCTCTTCCCGGCTGCTTGCATGAGCCTGCTCGGACATATGTTCAAGCTGATCGAAGAGGGCCGCGTCATTGCAAGCGACGCGAACCCTGTTGTTCAGAGCGAGTTCCGGCTGACCAAAGTCGACGCTTAAG
>CAYNUI010000284.1:0-1830 GCA_964400185.1 uncultured Hyphomonas sp. | reverse complement strand
CTTAAGGCGCGCGGCGTCCATCGGCGCGATCTTCAAGTTCGACCATCAGACCATAGACCCGCGAAGAGTTTGCGCCGAGATCGGACAAGCCAACGCGGCTCGTTGACCGGATGTCGACGCGGCTCACGCCATTCTCTGCGCGAACGCGAACGGCGACATCGTCTTTGAAACCAAACCAGCCTGATGTGGCCGTTGCTTCAACTTGGACCTCGTTACCGGCTTCGGCGGCTGGCGTGACAATGTCCCAGCCGCGTTTGCTCATGATGCTCTCAGCGACAGCAGCCACTTCGGCTGGGGATTGGTCGAAATAAACTGGTTCCATTTTCGGATAGACCGTCCCTTTGCCGCCCTCTTTAGCCTCGGCTTCTTCTTGCAGTTCAGAGACCAGGCGGCCTGGCGTTCCGGGCCAGTTGCCTTCGGCATAGTCAGGCACCACTGGCGCGTCGAGCACGGGGTTCGTCTCGCCTTGCGCCTCGCGGGCATCCATGATGGCGGCGGTGTAGCGGACCGGATCAGACCAGTCGGTTTGAATGTCATGCAAAGGCGGTAAAGCCCCTGCCTGTTGGCCCATACCGACCAAGCGCAAGAGGCAGAAAGCTGAGATCAGAGTTGCAGCGAGCGCGAGAATGAAGGGCTGCGTACGCGGCGCTTTGATCAAGGCGATGACCTGCGCGACGATTGAGATAATGACCGCGATAACGGCAATCATGGGTCCTGTGCCAATGGTCATTTGCCCAAGACCGACTTGCCAAGGCCACCAGCCCCATTTTGTGCCGAGCGCGGCAATCGCGAACCAGAGCACAGTGAAGATCGCGGCGCACAGCGCGAAGATTGCGACTTTCATCCGCCAACCGGCTTTCGGGGTGTCTACTGCTTCGCTCATCGGGCGGCCTCCTCAATCCCTGTTTAGGATCGAGATAGACCATTCCTGCGGACAAGGAAATGATTTGCGCAGCGTCGCTTAGGGCAGATCCGAAGCTTCCGCGAACCCGGTATATTCGTAAGGCTCGACGCCATTGGCACCAATCGCGTCTTGATAAAGCACCCAGGCACGGGTTTGCTCGGCATCATCGCAGGTTACATGGACCCACTCCTGATCTTCAGGACCTTGCTCGAACTCGGTGCTCGCCGGAAGCTCGGCTTCATTCATCTCGTAGAGCTGGCCATCTTTTTCCGCCATGAAGAAACCTTCGGCGAGATAGGACTTATAGATGAGTTGATCGCCGGCTTTTAGCGGCAGCATCTCGACGTCTTTTCCCAGAAACACCTCAACCTCGACATCTTCAGTGATCGTGAACGTGGTTGGATAGACCATCGAGACAAAAGTAAGATCGTCTGATTCAATGCGATCGGCGTTCCACGGGCTGTAGGTCGCTTTGTGCGGCAATCCACAATAGATCGGCGGATACTCCTCGAACGTGATGGTTTCGTGTCCCATGACCGTCACGCCTTCGCTGGTGACGGCAAAGCCGTTCGGATATTCGCCTGACCAGTAGGGCTGCATCTCCCAGCCGTCTGGATAGCCCACGGTCTCGATTTCTGGTGTGTCGCTCGGAAGTGAGGTGTCCGGCGTTGTGTCTTCGGCATCAGCCGGGTCGTCTTCCACCAAAGGAGGGGCCTCAATCACGGCTTCTGTCTCGGTGACGGCGGGTTCAACGGGATCCTGCGTACCGGGGCTGCAAGCAGCAATGAGCAAGCCGGAGAGCGCGGCGCTGGTGGCGATACGGATCATAGTGTCCTCCCTGAAACGCAGAGATAGGATGTGAAGGGACTCCAGCTTCTCTGTCAAATGTGGCGGCAATGGCTTGGCATTTGAGGCGTTTTCGTGTG
>CAYNUI010000283.1:0-3090 GCA_964400185.1 uncultured Hyphomonas sp. | reverse complement strand
AGCAAGGGCTCGTCGGTGCGCATTCGCGCCAAACTCTCTTCATCGCCGACCGCGGCGCCCCGGCAATTGGTAATCAGTTCCATGCCATTGCCGGCGCTATGATCAATCGCGCGGCCAAGGACCTCAATATAGGCTTTTAGAGCGACTTCATCGCGCGATTCCAAGGCCTTGAGCAGGCTTGGAAAATCGCCATAGAGCGGCGCAATGTAAAGGGCTTGGAAGACGGCTCCGCCGGCCAAATCGCCATCCATAACCAGGCGGCCATCTATGAAGCTGCCATGATCGACATTTTCAATGATCAATGGATTTTCGTCATACGCTTCAAATGTCGCAATGAAGCGCTCATCCATCGCGCCAACGTCTCGGGCGCATGCTTTGTCGTTGGCGCAGAGTTCTGTGATCGCGGTGAGCGCGGAGCGAAAGCCATACGCGTAAGTGCTCCATCCGCCGGAGTCTCTCGGATCGGCAGGAACGACGCTATCCAGGATCGCCGCATCCACGCCGGCCTCATCGACTTCTAAGACTGCTTGACCAAGCTCGGTTCCGTAGGAGACGCCAAACAAGGTCCATTGGTCATAGCCAAGCGCGCGGCGAATATCGCGCACGTCGAGCGCATTTTGCCAGGACGAGTAGGCGTCTACCGCGATGCCTTCGGCGCGCGCTTCAGCGACGCACTTTGAAAGCGCCTCAATCTTCTTTGCTTTGCCCTCTTCAGTGCTAACGCCGAATTGGAACTCGCGGGGGACGGCGCGGCAGAAATGGGCCTCGGAATAGCCGATGCCGCGCTGATCGAAGAAGATTAGATCTGCGACCTCGCGAAAGCGCTGTGTGTCGGCGCGCTGATAGGCAGCGATGCGACCGGCGCTCAAAGAAGGTCCACCCGGCCCGCCCGTTAGGCGAATAACGGCTCGATTGTCCGGGTTCTCCGATGTGGATTCAATCTTCAGAACCGAGAGCTTGATCAGCCGACTGGTCGGATTGGTCCGATCTTCGGGTACCAAAACATAGCCGCAGCGAAACTCTTCGGGATCATATTTCGGCGCCTGCGCATGGAATGGGCAGACATAAGGCGTAAACTCGGGCTCAAAATCCGCCCAGGCTGGATGCACGCTTTCTGTCCGCAGGTCCGGCAAAGCTGGCAGTTCCGGATCATCCTGCGCGAGCGCATTTGGCGCGCAGAGGATGAAAGCGAGGATGGCGGCGACAAGGCTCCAGAAAGACGGCATTTCCCACTCCAATTTTGGAGCAGGCTAGTCCTCGGCGCTCACTTGCACAACGCGGCGACCAAAATTTTCACCTCTAAAGAGCCCGCAGAACGCCTCAGGCATTTTGTCGATCCCCTCGAACCGCTCCTCTTTGAGCTTCAACTCGCCCTTGCCGATCAGGGTCGCCATTTCATTCAAGGCGACCGGGAACTCGCGAGCAAAGTCAAACACAACGAGGCCCTGCATCAGGACGCGGTGTGTAATGAAGGGCTTTGTGTTGACGATGCCAGGGGTCTCTTCGGGTGAGAGATTATAATCCGCGACCTGACCGGAAATGCAGATCCGTCCGTTCAGCCGCATCTTTGGCAAGACCCGATTGACCATCGCATTGCCGACATTATCGAATAGAAGATCTACACCCTCTGGCATGGCTTCTGAGATCGCGGCGTCGAGATCTGGGATGGTTTTGTAATTGATGGCCGCATCAAAGCCAGCTTCTTCGACCAACCACTGACACTTGGCATCGCTGCCCGCAATACCGACGACCGTTTCAGCGCCGCCAGCTTTGGCGAGTTGACCAGCGGTGGCCCCAACGGGGCCCGCAGCTGAGGTCACCAATACGCGGTCGCCGGCTTGAAACTTCGCGACAGATTTTAGACCGAACCAAGCGGTGAGACCTGGGACACCTAAGACGCCAATCCAAAGCGACAGTGGCAACGGCACGGCGTCGGGAATTTTGCCGATAAAGCCTTTGCCGGTTTGGATCGTGTGCGTCCGCCATCCACCGGCACAGAAGACTTTTGTGCCTTCTGGATAGTCGGGGTGCTGCGAGGCATCGACGACACCGACGCTAAACCCATCAATCGGCTTGCCGAGCGGCAATGCAGCCGCGTAGCTGTCGCCGCCGGAGAGGCGCGAGCGGGTGCCTGGATCGACCGAGTTCCAAATGTGGCGCACTCGAAACTGGCTTTCATTCGGTGTCGGCGCGGCCTTTTCGACCAGCTCAAAGTCCTCGATCTGCGGCGGGCCTTCGCAGTATTGTTTAAGCACGATTTGTTGCATTTGATCGCTCACGAGATCCCCTCCGCTGGGTTTAGATTTTCCATACTTGGACCATTTAATTCAGTTGGGCACCAGCCACGACGTTGCGGCAGGTCCAAGGGTCTGGCATCGTTGAGCTATGCTAACCCATGTGAGCAGTTGTCCGCAATCAAACCGGCCCCTAGATGAGGCGCTGATTTTACGAGAGTATCCTAATTAATAGGCGTGACGTTGACCTCCCTGACCCATCTTGATCGGCTTGAAGCCGAAGCCATCCACATCATGCGCGAAGTCGCGGCCGAGGCGGAAAACCCGGTCATGCTCTATTCTGTCGGTAAAGACAGTGCGGTGATGCTGCATCTGGCCATGAAAGCGTTCTATCCGAGCGTGCCGCCCTTTCCGCTGATGCATGTCGACACGACGTGGAAGTTCAAGGAGATGATCGCCTTCCGGGATCGTAAGGCGGCCGAGATCGGCATGGACCTCATCGTCCATACGAACCAAGAAGGCGTCGAAGCCGGCGTTGGTCCGTTCACGCATGGCTCAGCTGTGCACACGGATATTATGAAAACGCAGGCCCTGAAGCAGGCTCTGGATAAATACAAGTTTGATGTCGCCTTTGGCGGCGCGCGCCGCGATGAGGAAAAGTCACGCGCCAAGGAGCGCGTCTTTTCGTTCCGGACCGCTGAGCATCGTTGGGACCCCAAAAACCAACGTCCCGAATTGTGGAACCTCTACAATGCTCGCATCCACAAAGGTGAGAGCATTCGCTGTTTCCCGATCTCGAACTGGACCGAGCTCGATATCTGGCAATATATCCGCCGCGAGCAGATCGAAATCGTTC
>CAYNUI010000282.1:0-3112 GCA_964400185.1 uncultured Hyphomonas sp. | reverse complement strand
TGCTGATGAAAACCCCACCTCAATCCGATGCGGGGGAGATCACGGAGAAGGGATATATCAACCAAAACAAGGCGCAGGCGCTCCGTCACCATGATGTAGAGCGTCTATACGGTCCTGCAGGGTCGGACGAAGTTATTACGTTATAACTATTGAATACAAAGTACTGCCTTGTCACAACATTCGGTGACTTGAATTTGTTACCCCCACGTCAGATATTGTCTTGGCAGTAGGAGGCTCTTATCTCCTACGCAGCCATATCCCCTTTGTGGCTTGTCTACGGACCCTGGCAGGACGATCGAGCGCTGCGTGCGAACGGTCGTCCTGTCTTGATTCAAGGCACGTTTTCGGTCTTGTGACGGGGCACCCAATTTTAAAAAGAGGCGAGGACGTCGATGAGCGCTGAAACCACGGATCAAATGACAGGGGCACAAGCGCTTGTTGCGACGCTGGCCGATAATGGGGTCGCCGCTTGTTTCGCCAATCCCGGGACCTCTGAAATGCATTTGGTCACCGCGCTCGATGGTGAGCCGCGCATTCGGTCGGTGCTGTGCTTGTTTGAAGGTGTCGCGACAGGCGCGGCGGATGGGTATGCCCGTGTCTCTGGCGTACCGGCGATGACTTTGTTGCATTTAGGCGCGGGCTATCTCAATGCGGGCGCCAACATTCACAATGCTGGGCGCGCCAACACGCCGATGATCAATGTGATCGGAGACCACGCCGTCCCGCATCTTGAATATGACGCGCCATTGACGTCCGACATTATTAGCCTCGCAAGACCAAATTCGCGTTGGATCAAATCTGCCGATACGGTTGCAGAGACCGGCAAGCTCGCGTCCGAGGCCTTCTCGGCGAGTTTCGGTCCAAAGCCCGGACCGGTCTCTCTACTCTTGCCCGCAGATAGCGCGTGGCTTGAGGGCGGTGAGACGGGGGACGTTGTTACGCCGCCAAGCTTGAACATGGTGAGCGAAGAGACAATCGCATCTGCCGCTGATGCGATCTCTGCCGCTGAAAATCCGGTCCTGATCATCAATGGCACAGCGCTGACCGAAGCAGGCCTTGCGGCCGCCGCGCGTTTGAAAGCCGCGGGACTGCGCGTTATGACCGACACGTTCTATGGAAAAATGCGACGCGGTGCTGGCGTATTTGCACCGGAGCGGATGCAGTATTTTGCTGAAGCCGCGATGGAGGATCTGGACGGGTCCGACTTAATGCTTCTCGCTGGCACGTCCGCGCCGGTCGCCTTCTTCTCCTATCCCGGCAAGCCGAGCCTGCTCGTGCCCGAAGGCTGCGATGTGTTTGATCTCGGTGATGCGACAACTGACAGTGCAGCGACGCTCTCGGCCCTGGCGGATCACATGCAAGCCGAAACGGCTGCGCCACCACAGACTTTGATTCAACCAGACCTGCCCACTGGCGACCTCACCGCTAAAGCGGTTGGGCAAAGTCTGGCGCGGCACATGCCAGAAAACGCGTTGGTCTCCGACGATGGCGTTTCCAATGGCTTGCTGTCTTATCTGCCGACCATGAACGCGCCGGCGCATGATTGGATGATGCTCACTGGCGGAGCGATCGGGCAGGGGATGCCACTCGCGCTTGGGGCAGCGATTGCTGCGCCGGACCGCAAAGTCATTTGCCTGTCGGGCGATGGGGCGGGCATGTATACCAACCAAGCGCTTTGGAGCATAGCCCGCGAAGGTGCGGATGTGACAACCATTGTCTTCGTCAATCACTCCTACCGCATTCTCAATATCGAACTCTATCGTACCGGCGCTGGCAATCCCGGGCCGACGGCGAAAGATATGTTGTCGATTGGCGGACCTGACATTGATTGGGTCGCGCTTTCGACCAGCATGGGTGTGCCAGCCGTAGAAGCGACCACTGCCGAAGACTTTGACAGGGCACTTGCCTCAGCATTAGGGGAGTCAGGTCCGCGCTTGATAGCGGCAGTCGTGCCGGGTTGAATGTGAGAGACCGCGCACGACCAACCGTCTATTTTTCAACGAGCAAAAAATGCTGCGGCGCGCGACCCGTTTCTTCCGCGTGCATTGCGAGCAACAATTCGTCTCCGCTTTTGACGACAATTTGCTCGACGAGTGGAGCCACGCAGATCCGAGACTGAGCTCGCTTCACGGCCATCTGACGCGAGCCTATCTGGCAGGCTTTGCGAGCCATCCGCTGAGCGCGCTGATATGTTTGTGCGGTCGATTCACGCGCGTCATACGCGAACTCGATCTCAAATTTCTCGATTGGATCAGCCCACATCATCATCGATGTCAAACTTGCCGCTATGCCAATCGCCATAACCTTTGTCGTCCTTTTCATGCTCATCTCCGTCTCGTCGGTCATTTCGAACAGAGGCAGAATTGGCATGCGTTCATGCACCGCAAAATGGCGAGTTTCGACTGAACGCTATGAGTATTTTTCGCGACGCTTAAACAAGCAATTGGGCGTCAACTTCGTTTTTGATCCACTCTATCAAAGCGTTGACATGACGCTGCTTGTTCGCACGTGGAAGCTTGGCCACATAATACTGATAAGGCCAGTCGCGAACGGGATCGCCAAAGGTGGTCATCCGTCCCGATCGGATATGATCGATCACGGCGAGTTCTGGGAGTATAGCAAGGCCTTGTCCATTTAAGACCGCGCTGACCGCGACCAAAAACTCCTCTACCATGATTGCATGGCCAGATTTGGTTAGAGCGTCGCCATTTAGCTTTTCCCAGGTTTGCCATTCGTCGACCGTGAACACTTGAATGCGTCGAACATTGGAATGCTCGATCGCTGTCTGAGGATTACAAACGGGAATAAGATTCGCCGTTCCAAGCGGCTCGCACAAAAGATCGTGCGTTTGTCCCTTTCCATAGCGAATACTGAAATCAATCTCTTCGCGGGCAAGGTCCAACAATCGATCAGATGTTAGTATCTCGAGCTCGATGTCCGGAAACGCCGCCTCTAATCGCGCGAGGCGAGGAGCGAGAAAGGTGGCCGCAAATGAGGCCAGCGTCGAGATCCTGATTTTCTCTGATCGCGGCGCGCGTCTTTCGAACCGCGTAAAGCCTGCGGCGAGCAGATCGAACGCGGATAGAGTTGTGTCCTTGAGTATTCGACCTTC
>CAYNUI010000281.1:0-3120 GCA_964400185.1 uncultured Hyphomonas sp. | reverse complement strand
GAGCGTTAACAGAACCTGCAGCGCTGTTAACCAAATCATGACCTCTGAGGCTGAGATTGCGGGCAAAGCGATTCTCGAAATTCGGAGACTGACATGGCAGATGGAATGGCGCTCGCTGGGACCGCGCCCGATGTGAAGCCCGCCAAACGGGCGGCTGCGAAGACCAAGCGCCGAAAAGTCAAAGTCGATTTCTGGGCGACCGACCTCAACACGGCCGAGATCGGCATCATGAAGCGGACCCAGAATGAAGCCGCGTCCGACCAGTTCACGAAGGATATGGAGCTTTACGGCCAGACCGTCATCGATGGTAAGCGCGAGGCGCTGATCGGGTATCGCCAGGAACTCTGGGATGGCAGTGAAGGCTTTGAGCGCCGACTGGTCATCAAGCTGTTCTCCGAGACACTGTCATGGCGCGGATCGGCTGAAATGTTGCTCGGCCGCTCGACCCAGCTCACCCTGGCCGCGGGAGGGCGCCCGGTTCAGTCCTTTGCGATCAACCTGTCGCGCCACAAGCAGCTGATCCAGCTTGAGCGCTCGGCGATGCATTGGCCGTTCCAGCCGGAAAAATTCAGCTTCTTCATCAAGGGCAAGACGCGGTCAGAGTTCTATACGCTGCGCCGCAAGTGGTTCTCTATCGGGGCCGATTATGAAATCTACAACCAAAAAGGGCGCAAGATCGGGGTGCTGGATCACCAGCTGCTGAATCTTGGCGGCGCCTGGATGGTGCGGATCGATCCGCAATATCAGGATCGCAAACTGGAAGCCGTGCTGGAACTGTTTTGCGCGGTTTTGAAATTCAATCGCGCCGGCCGCAAACACGTGAAGTCTATGGCTGAAAAGGTGTATCGGGGGAAGGTTGAGCCAGATCTCGATCATGATGAGGAAGCCCTGTACCTGAATCCGCGCTCGCGGAACTGATCGGTTTCTGAATCACTATGCAAGACTGGCGATAAGGCCAGATCATCCAGTAGAACTTCTTCATCGACCGCTTCCACTTGGACCAGCCAAGAAAGGGGAATGGCAGGCGAATGATCTGGCGATAGATGATCCAGGGGCGTTTGCGGAGATTGTCGCGGTACGACCCGGTCTCGATAATCTCTGAGGCCAGAATCTCCGCAGGCGCATCAATCAGCGCGTGGATTTCCTCAGGCGTCGGCCGGAACATGGTGTCAATCGGATCGCGGTGGTGCGGATAGCTTCTCGGCACAGTAATGATCAGACGTCCGCCCGGCGGTAGCAAAGCGAAACAACGATTAGCGAACTCCGCCGGGTCGAGCACATGCTCCAGCACATTGTTGCAGAAAATCGTGCGCGGCGCCGTTGCTTTAATCTGATTGAAGCCGTCCTCTTCGAGCAAGTTCGCGGAGAGATCGATCCCTTCGCCTTCCTGCAGATCGGAGTGAATGATCGAGATACCGCGAGCCATGAGCGGCGCGAACAGGTCATTGTGAATGTAAGGCTTTTCCTGCGTCCGGAAGGCGAGGGTCTGACTGCCAATATCCAGAATGGGAGACAGCTGTTCGGCTGGAAACGCGCGCAGCGTTCTTTCGATCCATTTGGCTTCGACTTCTTGCATCCCAGGCCCTCTGCCCTTCTGTCGAGAGCATTATGGGATTGGCGATACCATTTTGACGCCTCCACCCCAAGAGCGCGACTGGCATTCAGATCGTTTTCGGATCTTTGCTCAGGAGATTAGCGCCGCCTGCACATTTTTGGCCCAGCCAATATAAACCTCTCCGGCTGCTTCGATGACGGGCCGCTTGATCAGGGTTGGATGCGCCATCAGCAGGGCCTGGGCGTCACCGGATCGCTCGCCGTCTGTCAGATTGCGCCAAGTCGTTGAGCGACGGTTGATGAGCACATCCGGACCTGCCTGGCTCAACCAGGTCGGCAGGAGTATGGATAGATCTGCTTCGGTCCGAATATCGACGAACTCAGCCGGACGACCCGCCGCTTCGAGCGCTTTCAGCGCCTTTTTGCAGGTGTCACAATTCTTCAAACCGTACAGGGTGAGGGACATGAAATCTCCAACTTGGTCTAGGTCTGGTCGTCGACATAGACTTCACCATCAAGATCGTCGAGCTTTGACTGCAAGTGCGCGCGCACGTCCTGGACAGCCTGATTATAGATACCGGGGCCCAGCGTGGTCAGCATCAGATCTAGGATTTGCTCGGCCCTGAACTCGGACAAGGTCTCGTCGAACTCAGCTGCAAAGAGGGTCTGCAATTGACCCACCAGGCGCGCGCGTCGGTCATCGGACAAAGTGATCTGTTTCACCCTCTTATACCTTCAAGACCGGTCATCACTCCGCGCCTACTTTCTGAATGAGGCGGGTCTCGCCCGGCGTATGGAAGAAGTCGGCGCCAGAGACAAACAGCTCAGCAGGTAATTCGATTGGCACGTGAATGCCTGTGGATTTCAGAGTGTTCAGCCGCGTGGATAAAATCTGCGGGCCATCGCCCATCGAAAAGAACCAGTAAGGGGGGTAGGCATTGTCTGTACGCGTCGCCATCCAGTGATCAGCGTGCGGGGCGTAATGCTCGTCTCGTGGATCGGCGTCGCCCAGATGCATCACTGTGATCCCATCGCTCAAGGTCACGCGCCAAACCAGATTGGAGACCTCGGCGCGCCCGGGCCAACCCGCGTGCGGGATGCGAACCACATCAATCGTCAGATCACCTTCCTGAAAACTCAGCGGCGCGTCCAGGCGCTCCAGCCCGACAGGTGTGACACGGTCGAAAATGGCGTCGTCATCGGTTTCTTCCCGCATCCAGTCGACGGCCTGGGCCGGCGCAAACAGGCGAACCTGCGGGTGAGCCTGAAGATAGGCAATCACTTCGTCGACTGAGAAATGATCCGGATGCATATGGCTGATAAAGATCGCGTCGACATTGTCGTATGGCGCTGCGCCGGCCATCAGGTCCTGACGCATCGCTTCCGGGACCATCTGATAGGTGCCAAACCCATTTGGATAGAGCGGATCGAACAGAATGGTCGTGTGGCCATCACTGACCATGATCCCTTCATTTCCGAGATAGGTCGTTTGCGTCGGCGTTTCCGGGTGCGCGCTCGCCACGGGCGCGGCAGACACTAGTACCAGGAAAAAAGCCAGAAAACGCA
>CAYNUI010000280.1:0-3165 GCA_964400185.1 uncultured Hyphomonas sp. | reverse complement strand
ATGATCAAAGGCTTGCAGAGCGGCTGGACAGACAGCGACCCACAAGCGGCGGAGCTATTCTCGCAAGGCTTTTCGAACGAGGATTTCAAGGATGGCTATAAAGCCTTCCTCGAAAAGCGAGCCCCCAACTTCACTTTTAAATAATCACCAATCATAGCCCTTCGGCATCGGCGGTTTCCCAAACAGAGCCTCAAGCGCAGCTGCGACTTGCAGGGTCTCGCGGTCTTTGCCTTCTGGTCCAATCACTTGAAGCGAGAGTGGCAGGCCATCTTTGCTCAAACCCGTATAGAGCGCCGTTGCAGGCAGACGCGCAAAGTCCGCCCAAGCGGTGAAATCGGCCTGATTGGCCGGCACTTGGTCGTCGAATGTGAAGGCTTCTTGCGGCGCGGTTGGCGCGAGGATGAAATCAACCTCCTGCCAAACCGAAGCTGCGGCCTGATGCACATCGTTGATGTGTGCATAAGCCGCTTCGACCTTTTCTGGGGTTTGGCGCGTGCCCCAATGAAGCAGCGAGTAGAACATATCGCTTAAGCCGTCCGGACGAGGTCCGGCTGCGGTGACGCCATGTTCCTTTGCGCCTTCTATCTCGGACACGAGCAATCCGGCACGGCGCGATTTTGAGTAATCATAGATGGGCGGCGAAACAGGCTGCAGCGCTGCGCCCGCTTCTCTCACTTTGGTCGTGGCTTGGTCGAAACCGGTTCGAACCGCAGGCGTTAGCTCGACGCTTCCTTCGCCTATCCAAACGCCGATCTTGAGATTGGATAGATCCGTCGCATGAAGCGCTCTGGGCTCGCCCCATCCGGCCAGGACGTGCATCGCCTGCCATAAAGTGTCGACGTCGCGCGCCAATGGACCGACATGGTCTAATGTTGTTGAAAGCGGGATCACGCCTTTATCAGAAACCACGCCGGTGGTTGGCTTATGCCCCTGCACACCGCAATAGGCTGCTGGAATACGCACGCTACCCATAGTGTCTGTGCCGAGCGCAACATCACAAAGACCAGCAGCGACAGCCGCTCCCGATCCGCCGGACGACCCCCCAGGTGTATAGTCTAAGTTCCAAGGATTTCGCGTTCGACCATAGGCTTCATTGTCCGTGGTCGCGCCCAGCGCACCCTCATGCATGTTGACGGTTCCAAGCACAGTTCCACCGGAGGCGCGAATGCGAGCGATGACGTCTGCATCCGCGGTCGCGATGCGGCTTCGGTACGCTTCGCAGCCCGCCGTGAGCGGCAGGCCTTTCACTGCAATATTCGACTTCGCAGCCCAAGAAAGGCCGGCACCAACCGTATCCTCGGTCTGATCCATGATCGCATTGATCTCGGGGTTCAGGCTTTGAATACGGGCGCGATAGTCAGGACGCATCACTTGAACCGATCATCGATGAGGCGAATGGGTTTCTGACGTACCTCGGTTTGTGTGAGATCTGCGAGCGCGCCAGGTGCGGAGAGCTCAACCCCGCAATCGATCCCGATTTTCTGCTTGAGTAGAGCTTTATATTTGCTGGCTTCCGTCTCTGAGACCGGGCCATTCACTTCAGCGCAGACAATAAATTCATCGCGCCCGGCGGCATCGCGCTCAGCCTTACAAATAAACTCACCGGCAAAGCTGCTCACCTCTTCCAAGAGCGGTCCCATCGCTTGCGGGAAAATATTGATGCCGCGGATTTTGACCATATTGTCAGAGCGACCGAGGAAGCCTTCGATCCGTTTGAAATTCACCCCAATCGAAGACGATCCGGTTTTGACCTTGGTCACGTCATGAGTGTTAAAGCGAATGATGGGATAGACATCGTCCTTATACAGACAGGTGCAGACCATATCCCCTTGCTCACCATCGGTGAGCGGCTGGCCAGTATCGATGTCGCAAACCTCTAAGAATTGCGCATCTTCCATCACATAAAGCCCATCGCGGTCAGGCCCTTCGCCTGCAATACAGCCCGTGTCGCCAACGCCATACCAGTCGAAACACTCGACCCCGCCCCAGCTATCAGACAGGCTTTGCTTATCTTCGCGGCCAAGGTGACCAGAGATCATTCGGATCTTTAAATCGTTTACCGGATCAATGCCTTGTTCGACGGCAACGCGGGCGAGCTTCTTGATGTAATCGGCAAACCCGACAATCACGGTCGCTCCGAAATCTCGCATCAATTCGACCTGTCGCACCGAGCGCGTTTCGACCCCTGTGCCAGCCGACATAAAGATGGCGCTGGTCCAGTGGATGACGCTTTCTCGCACATAGTGACCGCCATTGATCATACCATGTCCGTACACGGAATGAACCACATCATCTGGGCGCAAACCCTGGAAGCGATAGAGCCGACCGAGCAAGAGGTTTTGCGCCTCGCGGCTCTTCGCGCCAAACAGCAATACTTGCGGCGTCCCTGTCGTGCCGGACGTCGTGTGCATAATCACTGGCGGGCGACCATCAGGATAAGATTCAAACCCCGCAAAATCACCAAGCGGCGGCGAGAGCGCGATACTTTCCATGATATCGGCTTTGTCGAACATGGGCAGCTGAGGCAGAGTCTCTAAGCCCTTGATGTCGCCGGGCTCGACCCCGGCCTTGCCCCAAAGGCGTTGATAAAAAGGCGTCTGCCAGGCCCGCGCAACACAGCGCGCAAACAGCGTCTCTTGATGCGCGCGGATTTCGTCTTGGCTCCGCTTCGCAAAGCTCAAAAAATCATCGCCAATGGGATGATCATGCTGCAAGGCGTCCCAGTCGACGCTGTTAAAATAGGTGTTGTGCTGTCCTGTCATGGTCAGGTCTCCAATCCAGCGGCGAGACGCGAGAGGACAGACACATCCTCCATGGTCTCGAGATGATCTGTAAGTTCAATCAAGCGCGCCTCGAGCGCAGGACGCGGCTCGCCAAACCCAAAAGCGACGCAGCGATGGAATTTTTCCAAATGCGCCTCGTGGGTCATCGGGTCTTCGGGCGACCCATAAAGTTTATTGATCCGGGTTTCGACGGTCTCGCCCGACTTCAGCGCGGCGACAGCCACTTGAGGCGTGAAGTCCGCAGGGGCACCGACCCCATCATCGATAACCGTTATGCGCTCGCCGAGACTGAGCGTTGCAGGATCATTCAAACGATCTTCGAGGAAGTCTTCCAATCCGACATGCCCGTTTCGGATCGCGACGGCGCCCGAATATTGAAAGC
>CAYNUI010000279.1:0-3169 GCA_964400185.1 uncultured Hyphomonas sp. | reverse complement strand
TGCCCTCCATCCATTCAAGAAATGCGCCACCTGCAGTGGAAATATGCGTAAAGTCTTGGGCCACATTGGCGTGATTAAGCGCGGCGACTGTGTCTCCGCCACCTGCAACAGCAACCAAGGCGCCGGATTTGCAGCGCGTGCCTGCCGCTTGAGCAGCTTGGACGGTTGCTTTGTCAAACGGCTCCATCTCGAACGCGCCAAGCGGGCCGTTCCAGACCAGAGTGTTGGCGACATCTAAGGCGGAGGCGAGGATTGCAACGGTTTGCGGGCCGGCGTCTAGGATCATCTCATCGTCGGAGACTTCATCCAGCCCGCATACGCGATGGGGCGCGTTCGCAGCGAACTCTTTCGCGACAACCACGTCCATTGGCAGCAAGATATCGCAGCCAGCAGCCTTCGCATTGGCTTCGATCTCTTTCGCCGTATCGGTCAGGTCATGCTCGCAAAGCGATTTGCCAACACTGTAGCCGCGCGCGGCCAGGAACGTATTGGCCATGCCGCCACCAATGGCGAGCGCGTCCACTTTTGAGACCAGGTTTTTCAAGAGGTCGATCTTCGAGCTGACCTTGGCTCCCCCGACGACGGCGAGAACCGGGCGGTTCGGTGTGCCGAGCGCTGCATCCAAGGCGTCGAGTTCGGCCTGCATGAGCAGTCCTGCGCAAGCTGGAAGCAAGCGGGCCACGCCTTCTGTCGATGCATGCGCGCGGTGCGCTGCTGAAAACGCATCATTGCAATAGACATCACCAAGGGAGGCTAAGAACTGCGCCATTTGCGGGTCGTTCTTTTCTTCCATCGGCGTGAAACGCGTATTCTCAATCAGAATAACCGCGTCATCAGCCGCCGCATCGATGGCGCCGCGGTCGGGGCGTTCGATGAAGGTCACCGGCTTGCCCAATGCTGCTTCCAAAGACGGCACAGTCACACGCAGCGACATGTCCGGATTGGGCTGACCTTTCGGGCGACCGAAATGGGCAAGCAGGACGGGCTTGCCGCCTTGTTCGAGGATTTTCAAAATGGTTGGCGCCACTTTGTCGATCCGGGTCGTATCGGTTACGCGCCCGCCTTCGACGGGCACATTGATGTCGATCCGTGTGAGGACCGCCTTACCGGCAAGGTCCATATCGTCGAGCGTTTTAAAGCTGCCCATTCGTCGTGCGCGCCTTACAGGAATTTCGCCATGTGCAGAGCGGTGTCGCTCATACGGGTCGCGAAGCCCCATTCATTGTCGTACCAGCTGAGCACGCGCACCAGGGTGCCGTCCGTGACGTTTGTGCCTTCGGCGGCGAAGGTCGAGCTGTGCGGGTCATGGTTGAAGTCTGCAGAGACAAGCGGCTTCTCGGAATAACCAAGGACGCCTTTCATTGGGCCTTCAGCTGCGGCTTTGATCGCCGCGTTGACTTCTTCCACCGTGGTTTCGCGGCCAGCATCAAAGACCAAGTCGATCATCGACACGTTTGGCGTTGGAACACGGACCGCAGAACCGTTCAGTTTGCCTTCGAGCTCTGGCAGAACCAGGCCAACCGCTTTCGCCGCACCGGTAGAGGTTGGGATCATTGAGCTTGCAGCAGCACGGGCCCGGTAGAGGTCCTTGTGCATGCGGTCGAGCGTTGGTTGGTCGCCGGTATAAGCGTGGACCGTGGTCATGTAACCGCGCTCAATACCAACTGTGTCGTTCAGCACTTTCGCGACCGGTGACAGGCAGTTGGTGGTGCAAGACGCATTCGAGACGACCAGGTCGTCAGCGCTCAGCGTTTCATGGTTCACGCCATAAACGATGGTCTTGTCAGCGCCGCCGGCAGGCGCCGAGACGAGAACGCGTTTCGCGCCAGCTTCGAGGTGAGCGGCAGCTTTTTCTTTAGACGCGAAGATGCCGGTACACTCAAAAGCGATGTCGACGCCCATTTCCGCGTGCGGTAGCTCGGCCGGGTTGCGGATGGCGGTGCACTTAAAGGCGCGGTTGCCGACGCGGATTGTGTCGCCGTCAACGGAGACTTCCTCGTTCAGCTTGCCGTGCACCGTGTCATACTGGAGCAGGTGTGCATTGGTTTCGACCGGGCCGAGATCGTTGATCGCTACGACTTCGATGTCCTTGCGGTCATGTTCGATAATAGAGCGAAGGACCAAACGACCGATACGGCCAAAGCCATTAATTGCGACGCGAAGAGCCATGGGAGAACCTTTTTTGCCAAGATACTGATTTTCGTCGCGTCTTTAGACGCAAGATTGATGCCCGTCCAGCGTGGCGCAGGCGCGCAGCGCAACTGATTACGCTGTCACTTCAGCCAGGCTACACATCCGAGGAGAAATCCTGAACGATCAGACCTCTGTAAGGCCGAATCCTTTGCCCGAAACGAATCGAATGATGGCATAGAGCAGCAAGCCGACCGGTCCGAACAGGAAGGCCCCTAAGATACAAGGGACCGTTGTTAAATGTGAAATCTCACGGCGCTGAGCATCCCGTGCGATCCAGGCTCCAACAAACAGATCGAACACAAGATAATGGCTCCACCCAATCAGCACGCCGTTTGGATGATCAAACAAGGCTTGGACTCCGCTAAAAGAAAATCCGGCTTCAGGGTGCGACAGGCCAAAAAACAGCGCACCGATCAGGAGAGAGCCATATACCGACCCCAAAAGGACAGGCCAGAACATGGAATGGACCAAGGCCTTCGTGATCGGCGACTTTGGCAAGACGAGCAGCAGCGCCCAAGCAGGAATGACTGACGCATTGATAAGAGTGAATCCAAGCTCCCAGCTCATGATTTATCCTGTTTCTGTTTGTCGTCTTGGTTCATCCAGTCGGTAAACTGTTCCCAATCGATCCATGTTTTCTTTTTGCGCCTTAGCTTTTGCCAGAACCGGCGCCGCTCGGGCGTCGGCAAGGGCTGCAGGTTTTCCAAGAAGGCGTGAGCGACCGATTTCCAGCTATAACCTTCCGCATAAGTTCGGCAGGTGTCGCGCTTGAGGTCGAGGCAAGCGATGGCACCAGCGGCGAGGTCGCCGCCAAGCTCGGTAATCGTGCCGGCATTTGAGCCGGGGATCACATCCTTCGGGCCGGTGGCATTAAAGGCTGCGACCGGAGTGCCCGAGGACATGGCCTCTAGAACCACAAGACCAAACGTATCGGTCAGGCTGGGGAACACGAACACATCTGCGCTCGCATAATAAG
>CAYNUI010000278.1:0-3180 GCA_964400185.1 uncultured Hyphomonas sp. | reverse complement strand
TGCCGACGCTGGAAGTGACGTTTTCAGCGGTGTTTGAGGGCATGCGGGGGTAGGAAGGTCGCGGCTACAGAAGCCGCTTCTTCGAGAAGGCCCGTCCGGAATGGGATTTGAGATACTTTTCGAAAGCTAAAGCCTTGGCTTTGCCCCGAAAGGCACAATACCAAATAAGGTCCCAAGGTTTGAACTTCGCGGTGTGTGTCGATTGACCAGAATTGTGTGAATTTAGTCGTTTTCGCAAATCGGAACTTATGCCGATATATTCACGCTCAGGGTGTTCAATGCTGCGGATAATGTAGACGTACCACAAAGGCGCTCACGCTTCGTTTCGTCGTCCCGCTTGTTGATCCAGCCCGTCGTCGCCTTTGGCTATGCCGGGCACGCTTCAATTCGTCTTCCCATGGCTGCGCCACGCGAAGCCCGAAGGGCGAAGCGTGGTGGAGCCAGACGGAATCGAACCGACGACCTCTTGCATGCCATGCAAGCGCTCTCCCAACTGAGCTATGGCCCCATCTATAAGGGAAAGGCGGGCATAGAATTTCCCGGCCCGCCAATCAAGTCCTATTTATCATCGCCTTCCGGCTCAATGTCATCAGCGTCGGGTTCACCGAGTTCATTATCGTCATCCAGATCGATGTCGTCGCCGAGATCAAACTCGTCATCCAAGTCGATATCGTCGCTGTCTTCATCATCATCGTCATCATCGACGCCATCTTCGCTAAAGCCGGCTGGCATCTTGCCTGGGGCGGCGTCATCGTCTTCGTCGCCGCCGGACATGTCGAGGACCACTTCATCCTCGTCACCGCCGAGTTCTTTGGCTTCGTCTTCGGATCCTTCGTCGTCGTCATCGCCGTCGGCAGCGGCCGCTTTTGCAGCCTCTTCTTCCAACTCTTCGTCTTCGTCATCATCCTCAGGCACAGCTTCTTTCGCCGCAGCGGTGCGTACCTTGGTTTTGGTGGCTTGAGCCGTTTCATCGGCTGGGTCGAAACTATGTCCACACTTCGGACACGTCGCAGGTCGTTTGTTTAGGTCGTAGAATTTTGCCTCGCAGTTCGGGCAAACCTGCTTGGTGCCAAGTTCTGGATCAGCCATATTTTTCATCCATCGGTGAGAAATTCATTGCAGGCGCGCTTGCCAGAAACGTTCCCGCCTGTCAAAGCGCTTTTCGCTAGGTACTGTAACTAAAGGAAACCACTAGAACATGGTGTGGACCTCTCGTCCGGTGAAACAGATCACCGGAACTCTGCGCGCGCCTGGCGATAAGTCTTGCTCGCACCGCGCACTCATCCTTAGCGGCCTGGCAACAGGCACCTCTGAAATCTCTGGACTGCTCGAAGGCGAAGACGTCTTAAACACAGGCCGCGTCATGGCTGCCCTTGGCGCTGAAGTCGAGCGCGTTGGCGAAGGCGCCTGGCAAGTTAAAGGCGTTGGCGAAGCCGGGCTTCAGAGCCCGACCAAGGATTTGGATTTTGGTAATTCCGGCACAGGCTCACGCCTGATGCTGGGTGTCGTCGCAGGCTATCCGATCACCGCGCGCTTTGTCGGCGATGAAAGCCTATCTGGTCGCCCGATGGGCCGGGTCTTGGATCCGCTTTCAGACATGGGCATCTCTTACGAGGCCGCCGGAGGCAAACGTCTGCCGCTCACACTAACCGGCCGCAGCGACTTGAGCGCCATCGCCTATGAGCCGCCGCATGCCTCTGCACAGGTGAAGTCTTGCATTCTCTTGGCGGGCTTGAATGCGCACGGCGTGACCGAAGTGCGCGAACCGCGGATCACGCGCGATCATTCTGAGCGCATGCTGCGCGGTTTTGGGGCCGAGGTCAGCAGCGCCCGCGACGGCGACGCCAATCTGGTGTCCATTGAAGGCGGGCAGTCTTTGGTCGCCCAAGAAACGGTGGTGCCCGGTGATCCGAGCTCAGCCGCGTTTCTTGCCGCCGCTGCCATGATTTCACCGCGAGGTGGCGTCGTGGTCGAGGGCCTTATGTCGAACGAAACCCGCGATGGGTTTTATCGCGCCGCGGCCCTCATGGGCGCGCATGTTGGTGCCGAAGATACAGGCACCGCGGCAGGGGAACGCCTGATCGATATGAGCTTTGAGAGCGCCGATTTGAAAGGCACAGAGATCCCGACCGAATTCGTCCCGAGCATGATCGATGAGTTTCCAATCCTCGCCGTCCTCGCCGCATTCGCTACGGGAACGACCGTGGTTAAAGGCGCGGCCGAATTGCGCGTCAAAGAAAGTGACCGAATTTCAGCTGTGGTGAATATGCTGCGCGTGAACGGTGTCGAGGTTGAAGAGACTGAGGACGGCTTCATTGTTGAAGGATGCGCCGGAGCCGTGCCAGGCGGCGGTTTAGTCGAAACCCATCATGATCATCGCATCGCCATGAGCGCGCTCGTCATGGGCACAGCCGCTCAAACGCCTGTGCGGATTGATGATGCAGCGATGATTGCGACCAGCTATCCTGACTTCATGGACCATATGCGCACGCTTGGCGCGGACATCGCAGACGTTTAAGCCGGCGCAAATCCAGGACAAAGAAAAGGCCACCTCGGGGAAAGGTGGCCTTTTTTGCGCAAGGGGACGCGCATCCCTGGGATGGGATCTCGTGAAAGAGGCGGCTTAAGCGAAGCGATGCCCGCGATAGAACATTGGAACCTCACGAGCGACGGTCGGCTCAATGGCCTTCTCGCCATCATGTTCCACGCCGCGATAGGTCAGTTCTTTGCGCCGCATTTGCTCAGTGAGAGTTTGAGCGCGTTTAGGAGCCGCTTCGTACGCGACACCGCGATAAAGCAGTTTCGTCATCATGACCTCCTGATTTGTGCAGGGCCAAAACGCTGGCTCTGCTGTGTGTCATGTAAGCGACATACGCAAAGTGTGTAACTTTGTCAAGAACCACATATTTGTTTTTTTGAGCAAGCTGTGGTCTTTGGCCTCACAACGTAAATTTGGGGACCGCGAAAGCGGAAGGACATTCACGACATGGAAAAACTTGATCAGCGCATTCAATTGGTCGCGTCTGCCAATTTTTCGAAAACCGTCGATCAGTGGCGTCGAACCCAATCTGACTTGCCGTCGAGATCTGAAGCTATACGTCGGCTGGTCCATCTCGGCCTGACCTTTGACGAGGAGAACCCCATGCGCATGATCACCGCGATTATTCGCCCGCATAAATA
>CAYNUI010000277.1:0-3181 GCA_964400185.1 uncultured Hyphomonas sp. | reverse complement strand
ATTCGCCGCGTGTCGAATGTCGCCAAACTGATGAGCGATGCCGGTCTGATCACATTGGTCAGCTTCATTTCGCCGTTCCGGTCTGAGCGCCAAATGGCGCGCAATATGATGGCGGAAGGCGAGTTTGTAGAAGTCTTTGTCGACACGCCGCTGGAAGTGGCGGAAGAGCGCGATGTGAAGGGTCTCTATAAGCGCGCGCGCGCTGGTGAGATCAAAAACTTTACCGGTCTCGATAGCCCATATGAAGCGCCAGAGAATGCAGAAATCCGGATCAATACGGTTGAGATGACAGCGGAGGAAGCCGCAGATCAAATTCTTATCTGGATGCGTGAGCGCGGCTGGTTTGAGGTCTAGGGCCGCAGCCTAACTCGCCAAAGCTTCTTTCTTCTCTTCGATTTCCATCCAATCGAGCTCGGCTTGTTCGAGCTCGGTCCGGGCGGCCTCAAGGCGCGTATTGATGCGCTGAAACTCGTCGGGGTTGTCATTGAAAAGGTTTGGATCGGAGAGCTTGCCTTCAAGCTCGGTGATTTCAGCCTCTAGGGTCGGCATCGCGGCTTCGACTTCTTTTAAGCGATGCTGATCTTTGAAGCTGAGCTTGGTTTGCTTCTTCGGTTCAGACGCTTTTGGTTTTGCGGTTTTGGCCTTGGCTTCAGACTTTTTCGCTTTGCCCGGTTTGCCCTTGATCTGCGTTTGCGCGTCGGTCCATCCGCCTGCGGTCTCGACCCATTCGCCGTCTCCGAGCGGGACGAGGCAGGAGGTGACCGTCGCATCCAAGAAGGCGCGGTCATGGCTCACCAGAATGAGCGTGCCTTCAAAGTTGAGGAGCATATCCTCAAGCAGGTCGAGCGTTTGCATATCAAGATCATTGGTTGGCTCGTCCAGTACGAGCACGTCGGTTGATTGAGCGAGCGCGATGGCGAGCGTCAACCGGTTGCGTTCCCCACCGGAGAGCGCCGCCACGGCTTGGCGAAGCTGATCGGGCTTAAACAAGAAGTCCTTCGCATAGGCGGCGACATGGCGCTGCTTGCCCTGGACCATAAGACTGTCGCCACCTTGCGGGGCGAGGGCTTCCCAGAGCGTATCCTTTGGACGCAACGTGTCTCGGGTCTGATCGAGATAGGTGATGCGTAAGGCCGGGTTGAGCTTCACATTGCCACTGTCGCGCGGCAGTTCGTCGAGGAGGAGCTTTAAGAGGGTGGTTTTGCCGACGCCGTTTGGACCGATCAATCCCACCCGATCTCCGCGCAGGATTTTGAAATCTAAGCCTTCGACAATTTTCAGATCGTCAAAAGCTTTGCTGAGCCCAAACGTCTCGATCACTTTGCGGGATTGGTGCCCGGCGTCTTCGGCGCTGATCCCGGCCTTGGCTTTTTGAGCGACGATGGCCGCTTTGCGCCTCGCCGCCTCGGCGCGCATCGCTTTTAGCTTGTGCAGACGGCCCATATTGCGGGCGCGTCGTCCGGTCACGCCGCGTTGCAGCCAATGCTCTTCAGCTTTCAGCTGCGTTTTCAGTTTTTCGAGCTGACGGATTTCAGCCTCTTCGATCTCTTCGGCCCAGCGTTCGAAATCGCCGTAACCCTTCGGGCTTTTCAATACCACGCCATCGCGAAGCCAGAGCGTATTGGTCGTGACATTTTCCATGAAGCGCCGGTCGTGGCTGACCAGAAGGACCGCGCCATTGTAGCCAATGAGGCGCGTTTCCAGGGTCTCGATCATCGGCACGTCGAGATGGTTGGTTGGCTCATCGAGCAGCAACACGTCCGGGTCGAGCGCGAAAGCTTTGGCGAGCGCCGCGCGGCGGATTTGTCCGCCGGAGAGAATGTTGGGACTAACGCTTGGGTCGACCCCAAAATGGCCGAGCTCAGCCTCCGCGCGCCAGGCTTCTGCGCCGCCGGACGTGGCATAGTCTAACACGGTCTCAAAGCTTGAAAGATCAGGCTCTTGCTCGACGGTGGTGATCACGGTGCCGGGATGAATCCAAAGCTCGCCATCGTCCGGTTCATGGCGGCCTGTGATCAAGCGCATCAAGGTCGATTTTCCGGCCCCGTTTCGACCGACAAGCGCCGCGCGCTCGCCTTTGGCCAAGGTAAACGTCACGCCTTCAAACAGTGGCTTGCCGCCAAAGGCGAGGCGGACATCGGTCATAGTGAGGATGGGAAGAGCGGCCATGGATAGTGCGGGGCTTACGCCTTCAACTTATATCCCGTCCGCAGCATCCACCAGACGCCCGCCGATGCGGCAAAGGCAGAGCCAGCGCTGACCATCATGCCGGTCATGATGTTTGAGTTGGCCGCGTCTAAGAAGCCGAACCGGAAACCATCGATGAGGAAGAAGATCGGATCAAAGTAAGCCGCCGATTTGAACGGCTCGACCAAAACATTGATGTCGTAAAACGTGCCCGACAAGAAGGTGAGGGGCACGATCACGAAGTTCGAAACCGCCGCCAGGTGATCGAATTTATCGGCCCAGATTCCACCCATAGCTCCAATTGCGGCGAGGAAGATGGTTGCCATCAGGCCAAACCAAATGACGGGCCAGATATGGACGACCGACAGATCGGCGAGGCCGCTAAAGTGAATGCCGATCGCGGCGATCGCGCCGACCATGATGCCGCGCGTAACGGCGCCGAAGATGAAACCAATGGTCAACTCGAGCGGCGACAACGGCGGCATGAGGAAGTCGACTTGGCTGCCTTGAACTTTGGCAATGGTCAGAGAGCTGGATGAGTTTTGAAACGCGTTCTGCAGCATCGCCATGACGATCAGGCCCGGCGCGAGGAAGCTATTGTAATCGAGACCCGCAAAGTCGCCGGTCAACTCGCCCCGATTGCCGAAGGCAAGCTTAAACACTGTCATGAACAGCAAAGTCGAGACCACAGGGGCCAGCAGGGTTTGCATCCAAACCTTCATAAAACGGCCCACTTCGCGCTTATAAAGCGTCCACAGGCCAAGCCAGTTGACGGCGCCATAGGTGCGTGGTTTGGGGGGTGAAATGAGGGATTGGGAAGTATCAGCCATGACCGCACACTTAAGACCTGACTCGGCGCTTGGCGATAGGTTAAAACCTATCCACAACAACCACTACATATTGATTGCCTGTGGACAGAGGTGATCAGCATCTTGTGTTTAGTTTCGCTCCTGATACGATATATAGCGTTAGAGCGGGGCTGGTGGCATCGCTC
>CAYNUI010000276.1:0-3187 GCA_964400185.1 uncultured Hyphomonas sp. | reverse complement strand
CAATGTAAATCTTGCCAGACGCATTGTCGCGTAGCACGTCGACGCCGCCCCATTCTAGCCCGATCTCATCAGCAAATCGTGATATCACGGCAATTTCATCATCCGTGTAGCAATTCTTGGGCGTGTCGAGCAAAACCTCAGCATTCTCGTTCAGAAACCGGCGTCCAATCGGGCGACGCTTGCGGAACACAATGGCCGGCTCGCCGCCGCAAATGCAGCAACGCAGGTCTTCGATCAGACCACCTGGGATCTCATTATCGACCAGAACTTGGTAGGTTTTGTCTTCAACAGGCTCGATTGGGCCTTCCAGAATGCGGCCATCATGACAGGCATTCTTTTCAGACTTTTCGACCATGGTGCCTGTATAGGTGCGCGGATCGACCGATAAATTGTAACCGGCCGCGCGCGCGAAAGCCTCTGCAACATTTGACTTGGAAATGTCGTGACAGCCAAAGTTTACGAGCTTCGCGCCGGGCTTGGTCACTGGCGGTTCGTGCTCAGCCGTCGTCGTATCATCAAATTGGAAGACAATGTCGGCTTCGCTCGGATCTGAAATCAGCTTCGCACCAGAGGCATGCATGACCGGCCAGATAAAGTACCATGGCCGCGGCTTTTCAGGATAAAATGCGATGGTTGGCCGCTTGTGGCCTGTCACCCGGCGCCAAGAGCGCCAGGACTGGGCGAGCGTATAGAAGGTCAGCCAAGTGAAGACATCATTCGCGAGCTCACGCGTCGCCGGAACGCGGTGACCCGTCTTTTTGACGAGCCAAGCACCGTCTTCATATTTAAAGTCTGTCAGCCAGTTTCGTGACATACTTTACTCCTTAGCCTTCGCAGCGGCTTTTGCGGTGGATCGCATGCTTAATAAAAGCTAGCAAGCTCTTTCGAACACTGGAAGTGAATAAATGCTCACAATCTAATGTGGCAGCCTTATAGGAGCGCTCGCAGCGCAGATAGGTCATAGCCTGCACCTGCGGCAGCATCGACGATCTCGTCGCCCATGCCTTGGCCCGCATGGGTTAAAGCCCAAGCCGTGATCGACCGCGTCCCAGTGCGACAGTAGGCCAATGCAGGGGCTGGTGCTTCTGCGACCGCGGCCCCAAATCGCTCCAAAATATCAGGCGTTGGCGCGCCGGAGAACGGAATCGCAACGAAGGTCAGACCCAGAGCTTCAGCCTGAGCGCGAATGGCACCCATACGTGGTTGATCAATGCCGCCTTCGCCGTCAGGACGGTTCGCGATCAAGGTCTTATAGCCCGCATCCGCGATGGCTTGGACATCTCCCTCATCAATTTGAGGGGCGACAGCAAAACCATCGGTAACTTTGCGAAGATCAAGCATGCAGGGGCTCCGGTGCAGATGAACGTTGACTTTGTGTCATTCGGCGTGAACGTAAGAATTGTTGTTGGGGCTGCCAAGTCCCACGCTTTGAATAACCACACAAGTCTTTGGGAGAGTTTGACCCGTGTCATCCTTGCAGCGTATCGCAGCGCGGATTCCGTGGGCCTATACTGGCCGTCGTCTGCTGATCGCGATCCCCACGCTTCTGGTCATCATCACCGTCGCTTTTTTCATGATGCGCATGGCGCCAGGTGGCCCTTTTGATGGCGAACGTAAGCTTAATGCCGCAACCGAAGCCGCGTTGAACGCCAAGTTCGGGCTCGATAAGCCGCTATGGCAGCAATATACGGACTATCTTTGGGGCGTCCTGCAACTCGATTTCGGCCCCAGCATGAAGACGCTCGGCAAGAGTGTGAATGACCTCATTGCCGATGGATTGCCGATCAGCCTGGCGATTGGATTCCTTTCGATCACACTCGCCATCATTGTCGGCACGGCAATGGGTATCTTTGCGGGTCTGCGCCAGAACACCGCCGGCGACTATTCGGTCATGGGCTTTGCCATGGCGGGGATTTCGATCCCGACCTTTGTCACTGGACCGATCCTCATCCTGATATTTGCCCTGACCTTTGGGGTCTTCGCGGTCGGTGGGCTCGGCACTTATCCCAACATTGGCATGAGCTTCCACAATATGACCCTGCCGGTGATCACGCTGGCTTTGCCGCAGATTGCGATCATCTCGCGCCTGATGCGCGCCAGTGTCATTGAGACCATGCGGGCCGGGCACATTCGCACCGCTCGCGCCAAGGGGCTCAGCGAGCGTGACGTCGTCCTTAAGCATGCCCTCCCCTCCGCCATCTTGCCGCTTGTCTCTTATGTCGGCCCGGCCATGGCGCGCGTGATGACCGGATCCCTCGTCATTGAGCGGATTTTCGGACTGCCTGGCATGGGGTCTTACTTCGTCGATGGCGCCATCAATCGCGACTATACGCTCGTGATGGGGGCGCTGATCATTTACGCGACCCTGATTGTTCTGTTCAATTTGCTGGCGGATATTCTCTATGCGCTGCTCGATCCAAAGGTGAAGTATGACTGATCCGATGGACCTGACCGGCCGCAAAGAAGCCGTTGAAACTGCGATCCAAGGCGGACGCTCGCTTTGGGACGACGCCAAAGCGCGTTTGTTCCGCAACAAAGCCGCCGTCGTCTCGATGTGGGTGCTAGGCTTTATGGTTCTGATCGCAGCGATCGGCCCGTTGCTCTGGGTGCACGATTATCGGACCATCTCGCCAAATGTAGAGCTCGCCCCGACTTTCGAGAACCTGCACTTGCTCGGCACGGACACGCAAGGCCGAGACAGCCTCGCGCGCTTGATGATTGGCCTGAGGATCTCATTGGCCGTGGGCATGGTCGCGACGATTGTGTCGCTGATTATCGGCGTCACCTGGGGCGCTGTGGCCGGCTTTGTCGGTGGACGGGTCGACAATATCATGATGCGCTTCGTCGACGTGCTTTACGCCATGCCGTTCATCTTCTTTGTGATTCTTTTGCTGACCGTGTTCGGGCGCAATATCATCCTGATCTTCGCCGCGATCGGCGCGGTCGAGTGGCTGACCATGAGCCGGATCGTGCGGGGGCAAACGCTCGCCATCAAGAATATGGAATTCATCGAAGCCGCGCGCGCGACAGGTGTGCCCTTCTTCACGACGATCCGCCGGCACATCCTGCCAAACGTGGTTGGGCCAGTCGCGGTCTATGTCACGCTCACCATTCCGGTCGTGATCTTAGCAGAGAGCTTTCTCTCTTTCCTCGGCCTTGGTGTGAACGAGCCGCTGACTTCGCTCGG
>CAYNUI010000275.1:0-3212 GCA_964400185.1 uncultured Hyphomonas sp. | reverse complement strand
TTCGCATCTGGGGTGTGACGGCTGGGATCATTCGTGATCTATATGCCAATCTGTACGAGACCTGAGGAGCAATAGGTTTGGGCGCACGTATTCTATTCCAATTGGTGCTGTTTCTGCTGCCATTCATCCTGTTTGGGGTGTATCGGGTGGCGATTGCGGAAGCTGAGCAGGAGGGGCGCAAGCCCTGGCCGATCCGGTTGCTGTTCGGAGTTGGTCTGGGACTGGCTGTGGGATCCTGGCTGATCTTCATCTTCCTCGACCGCGGCGGCCGTGAAGAGTGCTATCGCCCGACACAGATTGTCGATGGCGTTGTCGTTCCGGGTGAGCGTTATCCTTGTGAGAAAGACCTCGGATCGATTGGTCAGCCGAAGACCGAAGACCCTGGCGGGCGCGCCGATGGTGTTGGGGAACGCCGCAACTTTGACGGGGACCGCATCGAGATCGACGAAGATACGGCTGAGACCCTTGAAGACCCTGAACGCTGACTGGCTCACCGCTGACGACACAAGGCAGGTGATCGCGGCGCTGCAGGCTGCGCGTGCGGATTGCGCGCGATTCGTCGGTGGCTGCGTGCGAAATACGATCATGGGGCGGGATGTCGATGATATCGATATCGCCACTCAACTGACCCCTGAGCAAACGCAGTCGGCGCTTGAAACCGCCGGAATTCGCGCGATTCCCACCGGAATCGACCATGGAACGATCACCGCGATTGTCGACGGGAAACCTTTCGAGATTACCAGTCTTCGCCGCGATGTGGAGACCGATGGCCGCCGCGCCGTCGTCGCTTTCACGCAAGACTGGGCGGAGGATGCGCAGCGCCGTGACTTTCGCCTGAACGCGCTCTACGCCGCTCCGGATGGCGAAGTGTTTGATCCGGTCGGTGGCGGTTTCGAAGATGCGGAGGAAGGCCGTGTCATCTTCATTGGTGATGCGAATGAACGTCTGCGCGAAGACTATTTGCGGATCCTGCGCTTCTTCAGGTTCAATGCCTGGTATGGCGCTGAGATGGATATGGATGGGCTCGCCGCCTGCGCCCGGCAGCGCGCTGGCCTCGAAAAGATCGCTCGCGAGCGGATCTGGAAGGAACTCAAAAAGCTCCTCAGCGCGCCGAACCCGCGTGTGGCAGTCGAAGCGATGGTCGAGAGTGGCGTCCTCGACATTGTTCTGCCTGAGCATCGCGGCGCGGAGGGGCTTCACAATCTGGAACTGACCGAACAATTGACCCGTGTGGAGCCCGACCCGATGCTGCGGCTGATGGCGCTTTTGCCGCGGTCGGCGCAGGCTGTGCATCAGACCCAGCAGACGCTGCGCCTGTCGAACCAGGAATCGCAGCGCCTGACGGTTTGGGCGGCGGACAATCTTCCAGAGCCGGTTGGTATGAAATCCAGGGAGCTGCGCGCCACTTTGTTCTGGCATGGCAAGCAGGCTGTCGTGGATCGCGCCATGTTGGCAGGTGCCGATGTGCGCGATCTGCTCGCGGCAGTGCGCTCCTGGCGCGAACCGGAATTCCCGATCACGGGCGATGATGCGCTGGCGGCGGGGCTTGAGGGACCTGCGATCGGCGAAGCGCTGAGCCGGGTGGCCAGGGTCTGGGTTGAAAGCGACTTTTACCTGGAACGCGCGGCCTTGCTGCCGCTGCTAGTTAAGGAACAGGATTGAGCCGTTCAGATAGCCGGCGAAACTGACCCAGACGAGATAAGGTATCATCAGGATGGCAGCCGTCGCGGAGTGTTTCCAGAACGCCCGCATCGTGGCGAGGATCAGAATCCACAACACGACCAGTATGATCATCGCCAGCAAGACTTCCTTGAACCCGAAGAACATCCAGCTCCAGGCGAGATTGAAGGCCAATTGAAGGAAGTACAGGCCGAGTGCCCCGGAGCAGGCGGAAAAACTGCCCGCCTTCACCCGAACCAGGATCGCGGCGAAGGCCATCAGCGTGAACAGGATCGGCCAGACAATTGAGAACACATAGCCGGGCGGGGTCAGCTCTGGTTTGTCGAGCGCGATGTACCAGATTTCGACAGCCTTGCTGGACACAACCGCCCCGAGGCCCGCTGTAGCAGCGGTTACAGTAGCGATCACAAATGTGATCATCGCAGCCGGTTTGTGATCCTCCATGTAGGAGCCGTATCAGCTCACTGGAGATTCGTCACCGGCCTTACGGCCATTTCACCACAGGCGGCATGGATGACAGGATGCTCGTGACATTGCCGCCGGTCTTCAGACCGAATGTCGTACCGCGATCATAGAGCAGATTAAACTCGACATAGCGGCCCCGGCGGATCAGTTGTTCATCCCGCTCGGCTTCGGTCCAGCCTTCATTCATCCGGCGGCGCGCCAGTTTTGGATAGATGTCAGCGAATTGCTTGCCGACTTCCTGAGTGAAGGCGAAGTCGCGCTCCCAGTCGCCGGTATTGAAGCGATCATAGAAGATCCCGCCGGTGCCACGTGGCTCTTCGCGGTGCGGCAGGTAGAAATACTCGTCGCAGCGTTGTTTCATATCCGGATACCAGTCCTTGTCGAACGGGTCGCAGGCAGCCTGCATCGCGGCGTGGAAGTCGACGGTGTCGGGAAAATCATCCTGGCGTTGATAATCGAGCAGGGGCGTCAGATCGCCGCCGCCGCCAAACCAGCTCTCGGATGTGACCAGCATGCGTGTGTTCATGTGCACCGCAGGCACACGGGGATTGTGCAAGTGGGCAATGAGCGAAATGCCCGAGGCCCAGAAGCGCCCATCGGATTGGTCTGCGCCCGGAATCTGCGCCCGGAAGGCTTCGGAGAATTCGCCATAGACTTCAGAAAAATGGACACCGACTTTCTCGAAGAACTTGCCCCGCATGATCGCCATGCGGCCACCGCCCAGGTCTTCGTTGCCGTCCCCTCGGCTCCATTCGGTTTTCTCAAACCGGCCAGGCTCGCCCGAATAGAGCGGGCGATCCGCTTCATCTTCCAGCGCCTCGAACCGGGCAATGATATCGTCTTGAAGGGATTTGAACCATTCGGAGGCGCGTTGTTTCTGTGTCTCGATTTCGGTCATGACGGGTCCTGTAATTGAGCGAGCGCCAGCGCTAAAGAGCCATTCGCAGCGACAGTATCGGTAAAAGTCCGTATCGGGGGTGGAAATTGTGTCGCACGTCTAGCAGCGGCTGCTGCTTGAAATCATCCGCGAGGCAGGCTAGGCGGGCGAGGTTAGACGGGGAGGATTG
>CAYNUI010000274.1:0-3218 GCA_964400185.1 uncultured Hyphomonas sp. | reverse complement strand
GCCAAGTCGACGAGAAGCCGGCTGGCGGCGGCGCCGGCTTGGTGCTGCGCCCAGATGTGGCCGCAGCCGCGATTGATACTGTCGACGCGACGGGCGCGCCCATCATCTATCCGAGCCCCCGCGGGGTTCCATTCTCTCAAGCCTTGGCAACGGAGTGGGCCAACGGACCGGGGCTGACCTTTTTTTGTGGGCGGTTCGAAGGCTTAGATCAGCGGGTCATTGAGCAACGCAATCTCATCGAAGTCTCGCTCGGTGACTTTGTGCTCGCAGGCGGGGAAGTGGCCGCCATGGCGATGCTGGAAGCCACGTTGCGATTAATCCCCGGCGTTGCCGGAAACCAAGCCTCTGTTGAGGATGAAAGCTTCACCAACGGACTGCTAGAATACCCGCATTACACGCTGCCAAGAGAGTGGGAAAACCAAGGGACACCGGAGGTTCTTTTGTCCGGCGATCACAAAGCTGTCGAAGAGTGGAGGAATCAGCAGAGTCAGGCATTGACAAAACACCGCCGACCCGATTTATGGGCGGCTTTCCGAAATGGACCCAATTTGCGAGCGTCGGAGACGGACGATGAACATGATTGAACAGCTCGAAGCTGAAGAAGTTGCCCGCGTCACCGCTGGCAAAACCATCCCAGAATTTTCGCCAGGCGACACGCTCTCTGTGAACGTGCGTATTAAAGAAGGCGATCGTGAGCGCGTGCAGCGTTACGAAGGCGTTTGCATCGCGCGCGCCGGTCAAGGCATCAACGAGAACTTCACAGTTCGTAAGATTTCTTTCGGCGAAGGCGTCGAGCGGGTCTTCCCAGTTGTTTCGCCAATGATCGAAAGCATTGAAGTGAAGCGCAAAGGCCGCGTTCGTCGCGCCAAGCTTTACTATCTCCGCGATCGTCGCGGTAAGTCTGCACGTATCGCCGAGCGGACCACCGGTCACGGTATGGAAACGACAGAGATCACAACCTCTAAAACTGAGCTTCGTCGTCAGCGCGACGCTGCGAAAGTCGCTCGCCGCGAAGAAGCTGCGAAAGAGCGCGAAGAGATGCTCAAGGCGAAAGCTGCTGAGGAAGCCGCCGCAGCCGCCGCAGCTGAGGCTGAAGCAGCTGCAGCAGAAGCCGCCCCTGAAGCAGAGGGCGATGCTGAGGCATAGTTCATTTTTTGAACTCTAGAATTTCAGGAAACCCCGCGCTTCGGTGCGGGGTTTTTTGTATGCGGAAAACCTGCTCTGAGGACGCAAAACTCCGCCAATACGCGTTACATCCGTCACGCGAGCTTGACTCCCCTACTGCGTGTAAATCTCAGAAATTACAGTGATTTATTCCCGTACTGCGCGAACTTGATTGGTTTTCAGCATATCATTTCGTATACAAAACAATAGGCGCGGAAATTGCTTTGCGCTGGCAGCTGTCTCGAAACTGCTTCGGGGCCACGAGCAACAAATTCAACTGCGTTCGTGCGGGCTGCACAAAAGGGGTTAAAAATATGAAGTTTTCAAAGTCGATCATTGTCGGCCTGGCGACAGCAGCGCTGTTGCCGTTTTCTGCTGCGGCAGATGGCGACAAAACCAGCTGGGACGGCCAAGTCGCCGGCGAGCGCTATAGCGCAAGCGGCGCTGCCACTGCAGACCGCACGCTCAGCGACGAAGAGATCCGCGACATCATTGCGCGCTCAGGCTCGAGCGGCGCCAATACAGACGTTCGCTATATGGGTGGATCGGACACAGCGATCGAAACCATCATGTGCTGTGAGAATGTCGAAGAGCAAATCGAAACACGCACAGAGATCGAAGAGACGACAGAATATGTCGATGCGGTCACGCGCCGTGAGATCACTCAGCCGGTTCAGCGCACGCTGATCCAGCCGATTACTCGCGAAGTGCTTCAAGGCAGCGTCGAAGAGGTCACGGAAGACCGTGTCTACGAGACCAACCGCCTGGCCACACGCATTGAGCGCGATCCAGTGCCGACGGTTGTTGAAAACTACATCCCGCAAGTCACAACTGAGACGCGCGATGAGGTCACTGAGACTTATTATGACGTGGTCACACGCCGTGATATCATTCAGCCTGTCGAGCGCACGACGGTTGTTCCTGTACAGCGTCGCATCGTTCGCCCGGTCACTGAGACCGTCACCAACGAGATCCGCTATGAGACCCGCACCGCGCCGGTTCAGCGCAACTCTGTCGCGATCCCGGCCACCATTGAGAACATCACAGAAGATGTGACCACGGTGACTGAAGAGCAGTATAGCGAGAAAATCGTTCCCTACATTCAGACTCGCAACGTCTATCAGCCAAAAACGATCACGACGATCCAACCGGTCGAGCGTCAGATCCTTCGCGGCACGACGGAGTCGATCACAGAGGACATGCGCTATGAAGAAGAGCGTCTGCCGGTTCGCATCGAAACCGAAGCGGCTCCTGCTGTGACCGAAAACATCATTCCACAGGTGACGGAACGCACCATCCTGGAAGTTGAAGATGTTTATATCGACAATGTCACGCGCAACGTGATCCAGCCTGTGATCATCACCACGATCCAGCCGGTTGTGAACGAAGTTCTGAACGGCCGGACTGAGACAGAAACCCGTGCAACGCGTTACGAAACCGAAACGCTGGCCGGAAAACTGGAAGCGGTTGCCGTTCCACAGACCGTCGTGAACTACATCCCGCAGGTCGAAGAAGTGTTTGAAGAAGAGCGCAGCGAGACCTATTTCGAAGCGGTCACACAGCGCGATATCTATCAGCCTGTCACACGCACGATCATTCAACCGATCGAAGTTCGTAAAGTGAACGCACGTACTGAAACCGTAACAAATCCAACACGTTACGAGACAGTCCGCGCAAGCCTTGTCGTCCTGAACATCGGCGACTCGTGCAACTGTCGATAAGATACGGCGCTTAAAGGGTCGCGTTAATTGGCGCGACCCAAAAGTGTCGGCGACACAAAACAAGGACGTCGTCTGCTGGGGGAAACTCGTCAGATGATCAATGGAAGGCGCTGAGGTTTTTCCCAGCGCCTTTTTTTGTCAGTCGAGAGTGGTTGCAGAAATGCGCGCTGCGTGCTGATACACCGGGCTGAAAGGATATGAGATGGCCGGTCAAACACTATACGATAAAATCTGGAACCAACACGTTGTCAGCGAGGATGCCGCGACAGGCGAAGCGCTCCTCTTCATTGATCTCCATCTCATCCACGAAGTGACGACGCCGCAAGCCTTTGC
>CAYNUI010000273.1:0-3224 GCA_964400185.1 uncultured Hyphomonas sp. | reverse complement strand
GCATCATCTTCATTGACGAGATCGATGCGGTCGGTCGCTCACGTGGTGCGGGTCTCGGTGGTGGCAACGATGAGCGCGAACAGACGCTCAACCAATTGCTCGTCGAGATGGACGGGTTTGAAGCCAATGATGGCATTATCATCGTTGCGGCGACTAACCGCCCAGACGTTCTCGACCCTGCACTTCTGCGCCCAGGCCGTTTCGACCGTCAGGTAACGGTCGGCAACCCGGACGTCATTGGCCGCGAGAAAATTCTTAAAGTGCACATGCGTAATGTGCCTCTGGCCAAAGACGTGGATGCGAAAATCATCGCCCGCGGAACGCCCGGCTTCTCGGGTGCGGACCTCGCCAACCTTGTCAACGAAGCTGCCCTCTTGGCAGCACGTCGAGGCAAGCGCGTCGTTGCAATGTCGGAATTCGAGGATGCCAAAGACAAGGTCCTTATGGGGCCAGAGCGGCGCTCGATGGTGATGAGCCAGGACGAAAAAGAGCTGACAGCCTGGCACGAAGCCGGACACGCTATCGTGGCGCTGAAAGTCCCGAAAGCCGACCCGGTTCACAAAGCGACCATCATCCCGCGTGGCCGTGCCCTCGGCATGGTGATGCAGCTGCCGGAAGATGATAAGCTCTCCATGAGCCGGATTGAGATGACCTCTCGCCTCGCCATCATCATGGGCGGCCGTGTTGCTGAAGAAGAAAAGTTCGGCGATGAAGCTGTAACTGCGGGCGCCGCTTCGGACATTCAGCAAGCGACACGCCTTGCCCGTGCAATGGTCACCCGCTGGGGCCTTTCTGATGAGATTGGTCCAGTCGATTATGGTGAAGACCAAGGCCAAGTGTTCCTCGGTCAACAGCTGGTTCAGTCGTCTTCTGTCTCTGAAGAGACGTCGAAGAAAATTGAGGAAGAGGTTCGTAAGCTGATCCAAAAAGGCATGGATGATGCGCGCGAGATCATGACCAAGTTCCGTGATCAGTGGAGTGCGCTCGCCGAAGCCCTGCTTGAATATGAGACGCTCACCGGCGATGAGATTCGGGCATTGATCAATGACGGCACTTTGCCAGAACGCCCGGATGAGCCAGATGAGCCGCCACGTCCAAACGCCGCTGTGCCTGTGATCGGCAAGCGCCGCAAAGACAAAGGCTCAGACTTTGGCGGTGAGCCGGAGCCTGCTTAGTCATGGCAATGACACGCGAAACCCTGGAAGGCTTCCTCACCGAAGCCTTCCCAGACGCAGAGATCATTTTGACTGACCTTGCCGGCGACAATGACCATTGGCAGGCCGAGATTATTTCGGAGCAGTTTCGCGGGAAAACCCGCGTCGCTCAGCATCAGATGGTTTATGCAGCCCTGAAGGGGACAATGGGCGGAGAGCTTCACGCTTTGGCGCTGAAAACGCGTGCACCCGCCTAGATGGCGACGGAAGCGGATCTGCGTTTGGCGACCTATGGCTCGCTCGCCCCAGGCCGCGTCAATCATCACGAACTCGACGGCTTAAACGGCGAATGGACCACCGGCATCGTGCGAGGCTTTCTTGTAAACATGGGCTGGGGCGCAGATCTTGGTTATCCGGCCATCAATCTCGATCCTGACGGCGAGGCAGTCGAAGTATCTATCTTTGAATCGGCAGACCTTCCGGCGCATTGGCCGCGTTTGGATGCGTTCGAAGGGGATCAGTATAAACGGGTTACAACCACGGCGGAGACCGCAGCCGGGCCCGTTTCGGTGTGCATCTATGCTTTGAACGATTGAGGCCGCTCCAACACAAGATGACTTAAATCGACATCTAGCGGTTCAAACCAAATCAGACTCAGCCTAGCGTCGGCTTGAGATGAGCAAATCACTATTCCAAACAATCTTCGAGAACATGCCGAATGCGGCCATGATATTGGATTCCGACTTACGATTTGTCGAAGCCAATGACGCCTATTGTCAGGCCGTGCAACGCACGCGTGAGCAGCTCTTGGGAAACCAAATATTCGACGTATTCCCCGATACCGAAGAACGGATGCAGGCGGTCACCGAGCTTTTTCAAAGAACGCTCGCGGGTGAGTCGACCAAATTAGAGGCGCAGCCTTACAAGATGCATCATCCTGATGGTTCTGTAGAAGAGCGCATCTGGCAGATCGCTCAGTTTCCAATTCAATGCGAAACGGAAGGCTCCACCTATTTGGTGCAGCGCGCGGAAGACGTCACCGAGCGCGAAGCCTTGCGCCGTCAGCGAGATTTGGTGACCGCGGAGCTTAATCACCGGGTCCGAAATACGCTCGCAGTTGTTCAGTCTGTCGCTGAACAGACCGGACTTGCCTCTCCTGATATTCAAACCTTCCTGAAAAGCTTTTCGGGTCGTTTGTCGGCGATTAGCCGGAATTTTGCGGCGCTCACAGATTCTCACTGGCAAGGCCTCGAGATCGAATCCATTTTGCGCACGGAATTGGAGCCCTATGCGGGCCCCGTATTTGATCGCATCACGATGGACGGGCCGCCCGTCAATATGACCGTGCGGGCAAGTAAGTTCACATCCATGCTGACGCATGAGCTGATTACCAACGCGTCCAAGTATGGGTTTTTGAAGTTCAAGACCGGTCGATTGAGTTGCCGATGGTGGCTCGAGGGCGGCTTTCTTTACTGCGAGTGGCACGAAACGGGATTGGAAAACATAACAGCCCCGGACAGTTTAGGGTTTGGCTTCCAACTCTTCGACATGATGGAAAATATCGAAGTCGAATATGAGTTTCTACCCACTGGCCTCAAACTTTTATTCTGGGTGCCGATTGAGTTGAGTATTGCGGCCGAAGAACCTGAACCGGCCTAGTTGTCTTTTTTGTGGTCAGCGATGTGTTCGGCTTCTCTAAGGGCATCGATCAATCGCTGTAAGTGATCCGGAACGCGCTCATCCTTGATGTCTTCGTACTTTTTGCGAAGCGCATCTCGCAGCGAGTCGCTTTGCTCGAGCTGCTTTTCACTGCGCTCTGCCTGCTCTTGCTGGCTTGAATTTGAGCGCTTTGCTGTCAAACGTCCGTCCCCGCACTACTATTTTAACTATCGGTCATGCAACGTAGGATTTCCGCGCGTACGTCAACGGATTTGTGCAGTGACTGATAAATGGAGAGATGGGCATGTGGGCCGCTGATCGCATCGAAAAGCTCGTACCATATCTTAGGCGTTATGCCCGAGCCGCGACCGGCGATACGCAAACCGGCGACGCTTGCGTCGAGCGCGTCCT
>CAYNUI010000272.1:0-3240 GCA_964400185.1 uncultured Hyphomonas sp. | reverse complement strand
ATCGCCAAAAAAGCGCCCGCGCTTTCGGTCAAGCTCGAGAAGGGCGCAGATGTCTCAGGTTTGGCGTCAATCGCGGCCCGATTGAAAGGGGCGTCAGGCCAAGATCGCGGCGAGATATTCGTACAATTGCCGATCGATGATGGCCGCGTCGTCACGCTGCGATTGCCGGACACGTATCCAACTGGGATTGAGGCGCTTCGGGCTCTCAAAACGGCCCCCGGCGTGGCCCGTGTGGACCATGAAGCGGCTTAGCTGCCCGTTTCCAGCGTGCATTCCTGAACTCAGCGGTTGCACGAACAACCAATTCCTGTATAGACGCGCGCAATAACCCCCGATGCGCGGTCCTTCCGGTGTCGGTTCTCAAGTGAGGATCGATAGGGATCGTGCCGGTCAACCGGACAAGGAAAATTGATATGGCTTTGCCTGAATTCACAATGCGTGAACTGCTGGAATCTGGCGTTCACTTTGGTCACCAAACTCACCGCTGGAACCCGAAGATGAAGCAATTCATCTATGGCGCGCGTTCCGGCATTCACATTATGGACCTGTCGAAAACTGTACCGCTGCTTCACCAAGCGCTGGTTCAGGTCCGTGACACCGTTTCTAAAGGTGGCCGTGTTCTTTTCGTTGGCACGAAGCGCCAAGCGTCTCAGCCAATCGCTGAAGCCGCTCAGCGTTGCGCCCAATACTATATGAACCACCGCTGGCTCGGCGGCACGCTCACCAATTGGGCGACCGTTTCAAACTCGATCAAGCGGCTGCGTGAACTCGAAGAAACGCTTGGTGATAAAGAGCAGTCTGGTCTGACCAAGAAAGAGCTCCTCAACCTGGAGCGCGATCGTGAGAAGCTGGACAAGGCACTCGGCGGGATCGCCAATATGGGCGGCATTCCGGATCTGATCTTTGTGGTCGACACCAACAAAGAAGCGATTGCGATTAAAGAAGCTCGCAAGCTCGGCATTCCTGTTGTCGCGGTCGTCGATACCAATTGCGATCCAGATGATGCGGACTTCCCATTCCCAGGCAATGATGACGCCGCTCGCGCCATCTCGCTTTACTGCAACTTGATTGCGGACGCGGTTCTGGATGGTCTGGCTGAATCGTCTGCCGGCCTCGGCATCGATCTCGGCGAGTCTGACGACGTTGAAGCCCTCGTCGAAGCAGATGTTGCTGCCGCCGATGCCGCTGAAGAAGCTGCCGCTGCTGAAGAGGCGTCTGAAGACGCAAAAGAAGACAAGACCGAAGCTTAACCCCACTGGTTTAACAGAAGGAAGACTAGGATGGCTCAAATCACTGCTGCCCTCGTCAAGAGCCTGCGTGACAAGACTGGCGCAGGTATGATGGATGCAAAAAAGGCGCTCGTTGAGAATGACGGCGACGTCGAAGCTGCAGTCGACTGGCTGCGCGCAAAAGGCCTCTCTAAGGCGGCGAAAAAGTCTGGCCGTACTGCGGCTGACGGTCTCGTGGCTGCAGTTGTGTCTGACGATGGTAAGACCGGTTCAGTCGTCGAACTGAACGCAGAGACCGACTTCGTGGCGCGGAACGAAACCTTCCAAGGCGCGCTGACGGATATCGCTGCGATCGCTCTGACCACAGCAGGTACGACTGAAGCGCTCGCCTCTGCGCCTGCGCCAGATGGCGACGGCACTGTCGAAGACATGATTAAGCGCCTGGTCGGCACGATCGGTGAGAACATGACTCTTCGGCGGGCGGCCCAAATCAAAGCTGACTCTGTTGCGGCTTACATTCACAGCGCTGAAGCGCCTGGTATGGGCAAAATCGGTGTTCTGGTTGGCCTGAATGGATCTGGTGATCTTTCCGAAGCCGGTAAGAAAGTTGCGATGCACGTCGCTGCGACATCGCCTGCGTCTGCAACGGTTGCTGATCTCGACCAAGAGCTGGTCGCCCGTGAGAAGCAGGTTCTGACTGAGCAAGCTGAGCAAAGCGGCAAGCCTGCCAATGTCATCGAGAAGATGATCGAAGGCCGGATCAAGAAGTTCTACAAAGAAGTGGTTCTGGTTGAGCAGCAATTCGTTATGAACCCTGATCAGACCGTTGGTCAGTTCATTTCCGATAGCGGCGCTGAGCTGGCTGGCTTTGTTATGTTCAAGCTTGGTGACGGCATCGAAAAGGCCGAAGACAACTTCGCAGACGAAGTTGCCTCAATGACCAAGGCTTAAGGCCTTAAAAAAATAAGTGCTTTTGGGTCCCGGCCACCGATGACAGGTGGCCGGGAATCTTTTATGGCCACAAGGATCATGGGAGACGCGTAATGTCAGGTGAGAGTGAATCCGAGAACGGTTTAAAGTTTAAACGCGTCCTTTTGAAAATTTCGGGTGAGGCACTGATGGGCCCCACCGAGTACGGCATTCACACACCGACCTGTCTTGGTTTCGCTGAAGAGATCTCAGCCGCCCGCGATCTTGGCGTCGAAATCTGCCTGGTGATTGGGGGCGGCAACATCTTCCGAGGCATGAAGGGTGCGGCGCAAGGCATGGAGCGCTCACAAGCCGACTCCATGGGCATGCTGGCGACGATCATGAATGCGCTCGCCATGCAAAGTGCGCTGGAATCGATTGGCGTACAAACCCGCGTCCAGTCTGGCATTCGCATGGATGAGGTGTGCGAACCGTTCATTCGCCGCCGTGCCATCCGCCATATGGAGAAGGGCCGCGTCGTGATCTTCGCCGCCGGCACCGGCAATCCATACTTTACCACTGATACTGGAGCCGCATTGCGCGCCGCTGAAATGCATTGCGACGCAATGATGAAGGGCACCCAAGTGGATGGGGTGTATTCGGCCGATCCGAAGACTGACCCAAATGCTGAGCGCTATGATACTCTGACCTATCAGGACGTGTTGGCGCGCAATCTAAAAGTGATGGATGCGTCCGCTGTCAGCCTTATGCGTGACACAAACATCCCAATTGTGGTTTTCTCGCTGCACAATAAGGGCGCCTTGCAGGATGTTCTGACAGGAAAAGGCCCAAGCACAATCATTTCTGGCTCGTGAGGAATTAGAAAAATGAGTTACGACGAAAAAGACCTCGAACGCCGCATGGAAGGCGCGATCTCTTCGCTTCAATCTGAATTGCAGGGTCTGCGAACCGGGCGCGCTTCCGTCAATTTGCTCGATACGGTGCAAGTCCCCGCCTATGGCTCAAACATGCCGCTGAACCAAGTTGGCTCTGTTTCCGTCATGGATGCACGGATGATCGCCGTGAACGTCTGGGACAAAGG
>CAYNUI010000271.1:0-3259 GCA_964400185.1 uncultured Hyphomonas sp. | reverse complement strand
GCCCAAGGATGATCATCCGTCATCGTCAGGTGTACATGCGCGACGTGTCCCGCTGGTGTGATTTCTTGGAGGCGTTTTTCGGCCCCTTCTGTGAGCTTCAAAGTCGGCTTGCCGGAGGGCAGATTGACGACTTCCATCATCTTCCAGTGCACGCCGCGCCGTGGCACGCCTGTCCCAAGGGCTTTGGCGCAGGCTTCTTTCGCCGCGAAGCGTTTGGCATAGGTCTCAGCGGTCAATCTTCGACGGCGCGCTTTGGCGATCTCGCCTTCGGTGAAGCAACGTTGCTCGAAGCGCTCGCCGAAGCGATCCAATGAGCCCCGGATGCGTTCGATATTGCAGAGATCGTTGCCGATGCCGATAATCATGCCCGCGCCTCATCCATAAGGTGACGCATATGCTGAATGGCGGGGGCTAGTCCTGCAAAGATCGCCTCACCGATGAGAAAGTGTCCGATATTGAGTTCGGTCAATTCGGGGATCGCTGCGATCGCGCCGACCGTATCATAAGTGAGGCCGTGCCCGGCCTGAGGCTCGATCCCGATATCGACCGCGCGCTTAGCGCAATCTGCGATGCGTTCCAGCTCGACCTGAGCCAGTTCCGCTTCGCCAGCCAGGATTAGTTCGACATACCGACCGGTATGGAATTCAGTGATATCAGCCCCCATGCGTTGCGCCGCGATAAGTTGAACTGGATCAGGTTCAATGAAGAGGGAAACGCGACTCCCATTCTCTTTGAGAGCGCGGATCATTGGCGTCAGCTTATTGTGCTCGCGCGCGGCGTTGAGACCGCCTTCAGTCGTCCGTTCTTCGCGCTTCTCAGGCACGAACATGACGGTCTCGGGCTTATAGTCCATCGCAATGACATGCATTTCGTCGGTCGCCGCCATTTCCATGTTTAGCGGCAAATCGGTCGCCGCTCGAATGGCCTGCAGGTCTGGATCCATAATGTGGCGGCGATCTTCACGTAGGTGAAACGTGATCCCATCAGCGCCAGCTTCGGTCGCGATAGCCGCGGCACGCGCAATGTCCGGATGCGCGCCACCGCGCGCGTTCCGGATCGTTGCAACGTGATCGATATTAACGCCCAATCGGATCCGTTCTGGCACTATTTTAGCCCTCGGCTTCCCGGCTTGTAGGCCGGCATTGCTTCCAGTTCTGGCGGCAGATCATCAGCGTCGTAGTCCGGAAACTTGATCGCCGCGAGCGACACTAATTCACAACCGACATCGGCTTCACCACCGCTGCGATCAATAATGCAAGAGCCGCCAACGACTGTACCCGGAAGCTTGTTCAAAGATTCCACCGTTTCTCGGAATGAAAGCCCCGTCGTCACGATGTCCTCAGCGATAAGCACGCGTTCGCCCTCTGCAATTTCGAAACTTCGACGAAGTTCGAATTCACCGTCGACACGTTCAACGAAAACCGCTCGGCATCCGAGGTGACGTGCCAGTTCATAGCTTGGAATAACACCGCCCATCGCGGGCCCAACGACGATATCAATCTCGCCGAAGCGATCTTTGACCTTCGCAGCCAAAGCTGAACAGAGCTTGGCTGAGAGTTCAGGCTGGGAAAAGACCAACGCCTTTTGCAAAAAGACAGGACTTCTGCGCCCAGAAGACAAAATAAAATGTCCCTCCAACAGGGCTCCGGCATCCCGGAAGACCTGTAAGACCTCGTCATTATTCAAAATCACTCTCCTCTAGGCGCTCAACGCGCTCAACGACGGCCAACGCACGCAGCGCAGCCTTAATTTGCTCTAGGTGGCGTAAGTCCTCGACTTCGATGTCGAAGACAAGCTCCATAAAGCCGGGGCCACGGCTTTTCGTGGAAACCCCGCGAATATTCCCGCCCGCCTGGGCGACAACAGTACACTGCTGCGCAAGCACGCCTTTATTGTCGTGCGCATTCACAGCAATTCGTCCGATCGCTCTCACGCCAGATTTGGCGAGCTCGGTCCATTTGAGGTCAACCCATAGATCGGGTCGGTCATCATATTTGGCCACTTCCCGGCAGTAAATTGTGTGGACCACGAGGCCTCGTCCCGGTTGGCGGACCCCGATAATTCGGTCGCCCGGTATGGGGTGACAGCACTCACCCAAGTGAAGCGTCACACCGGGCGTGAGATCCTCTCCGGCGATCAGTGTTGCGGCATGTTCGTCGTCCAGAGTGACGGTGCCGTCTCGGTCTGGCGCTTCGAGGTCCAAGCCCGGGAACGCGACGCCAATGATCCGACTGACTTCCTCTTGTGTGCGACCGAGCGCTTCGAACATGGCTTGCACGCCATCAAATCCAGCGCGCTCTGAGATTTTCCTAATATCGACACTGACAGGATCGATTTGGTGCTGTCTTAGCGCGCGCTCGAGTAAGCTGCGTCCGAGATTCGAAAATTCGCGGGATTCTAGGTCGCGGCGCAGTTTACGCTGAGCCGCTCGCGCGCGGCCTGTAACGCACAGAGTTTCATAGCCGGGCAGGGGGCGCGGGTCTTCTCTGCGAATGATCTCTACGACATCGCCGTTCTGCAAGGCGGTTCGGAGATTCCTCGGCACGCCATTGATCTTCGCTCCATCACACGTATCGCCGACAGCTGTGTGCACAGCGTAAGCAAAGTCCAACGGCATGGACCCCGATGGGAGGAGCACCAAACGCCCTTTCGGCGTGAACGCAAAGACGTGCGTGCGATACATCTCCATTTTCGCGTGCTCGAGGAAATCCTCTGCATCGCCGCCATGGGTGAGCAGCTCGCCAAACGCTCTCAGGTTGGCTGATGGATCGAGGCCAGCCGCTTTGGAGCTGTCTTCGTCAAAGCGGTATTCGCTATTCTTGTACGTCCAGTGGGCTGCGACGCCGCGTTCGGCCGTATCGTCCATCTCCTCGGTTCGAATTTGTAGCTCGACCAAGCGATTGCCGCTCGCCCGGACCGTGGTGTGTAGCGAGGCATAGCCATTTGGTTTGGGGACCGAGATGAAGTCTCTGAAACGATCCGCGATGCCGGCCCATTCTGTGTGGAAGACACCGAGCGCTTTGTAGCAATTCTCGACCGTGTCGACGATCACCCGAAAACCAAAGATATCGGCAACGTCTTCGAACGTAATCGATTTCTTTTCGAGCTTCCGCCAGATCGAATAGGGCTCTTTGCGGCGTCCTTTGATCCGACACTCAATGCCTTCGCGTTCCATGACTTGCCGAATGGCGAGGCGAATGCGCTCTAAGTCGTCTTTGTTGCGGGACTCTAACGTTTCAAGCTGGCTGAGGATTTGAGC
>CAYNUI010000270.1:0-3277 GCA_964400185.1 uncultured Hyphomonas sp. | reverse complement strand
CGCCAAGTCCTAACCGCGACGCAGCGCGCCCGTTTAGCCGACGCCCGCGATGCCGACCGACCTCTTTTCGTGGTCACGCCTGAAGAGGCGGAGGCGAATGAAAGCTCAAATCCAACCGGAACCAAGACCTGGAAATTCCGGGCCGAGAATGTCCGTGATTTTGCTTGGGCAAGTTCGCGCAAATTTGCCTGGGATGCCCAAGGCTTCAAACAACCGGGCGCTGAGTACGAAACCGTGATGGCCATGTCCTTCTATCCAAAAGAAGGCGGCGAGCTTTGGCAGAAATATTCCACCACGGCCGTCGTTCATACGATGGACGTCTATAACCGGTTCGCGTTTGATTACCCGTATCCCACCTCGCAATCGGTCAACGGTCCGGTTGGCGGGATGGAATATCCGATGATCACATTTAACGGCCCGCGTACGACCCTGCAGGATGACGGCACCCGCACCTATACGATGGCCGAGAAGCGCTTTCTGATCGGCGTCGTCATCCACGAGATTGGCCACATCTATTTCCCGATGGTGGTCAATTCAGATGAGCGCCAATGGACCTGGATGGATGAGGGCTTGAACAGCTTCCTCGATAGCGTTGCAGGCTATGAGTGGGATCCAAACATTCCGTGGACCCGCTCGCTACCGCGCGACCTGGTCTACTATATGGTGTCTGAAGAACAGGTTCCGATCATGACGCAATCGGACAGCGTCCTGCAGCTCGGGCCGAACGCTTACGGCAAGCCGTCTGCCGCCTTGCACATTCTGCGCGAGACGGTTCTTGGCCGCGAGAAGTTTGATTTCGCCTTCCGCGAGTATTCACGTCGCTGGAAGTTTAAACGTCCAACCCCGAGCGATTTCTTCCGCACCATGGAAGAGGCCTCAGGCGTGGATTTGGATTGGTTCTGGCGCGGCTGGTTCTACACGACCGATCATGTCGACATCTCGCTGGACCGGGTCTTCCAAATGGAAATGGACACAGAGAATCCGGACATCGATCTGGCTCGGGCGCGCGAAGATATGCTGAGCGAGCCTGCTAAGGTCGGCGTCACGGCGAACGAGTCCGAGGGTATTCGGACCTGGGTGCAGCGCTTCCCTGACATTCGCGACTTTTATGACGAAAACGACATCTACACGGTCACCAATAAAGAGCGGAACGAATATCACGCTTATCTGGCCGAGCTTGATGAAATCGAGCGCGAGGTGTTCAACCGCGCGGTCGATGAAGACGCCGAATATTACGCGCTCGAGTTCTCAAATGTCGGCGGCTTGGTGATGCCGATCATTCTCGGCCTAGAGTTCAACGATGGCACGTCTGAGAAGATGTACATCCCGGCTGAAATCTGGCGCAAGAATCCGCACCGGGTCAGTAAGCTCCTGGTCTTCGAGAAGGGCAAAGAACTGACCCAGATCGTCGTCGATCCCGATTGGGAGACGGCCGATGCGGACTTGGAGAACAATTACTATCCACGCCGGATCACGCCATCACGCGTTGAGGCGTTCAAATTCCGCAATCCGTACTCGTTTGATCGTCGCGACATTATGCAAGACATCAAAACTGAGCTTGAAACCGAGGGCGAAGACACCGAAGACGGCGCTGAAGATAAGTCTGGAGACTAAAGCGTGAGGTTGCGTGCGGGTTTTGTTGGAGCGGTCTTGGCGCTCGCGGGTTTGCCCGGGCCGTTAGCGCTCGCGCATGAGCAAGCGATTGGCTTCACCGAAGTGACCGTGATCCAAACCGAAGATGGCAATTGTGCCAACGCGGCTTGCCGCTTGGAAGTCGCGCATCGCCTGATCATTCATGATGCCGAAAGCACCCTAATGGACGTGCTTGGCGCACGGGCCGATTTGGTCAGTGATACAGACGCGCAGCGGCGGTTTGAAACCTATGTCACTGATCGCTTCGCCATTGGGGATGCTGAGACCGAAACCGCCTTTGAGCTGACTCTACTGGGCGGCGAAGTCGAACGTGGTCATTATTGGGTCTATCAAGAAGCGGTTTTGGATCAGCCCGTGGACGCTTTGTCTATTGCCCAAGGGGTTTTGATGGATGCGATCCCGGCTCAGACCAACCGCGTGAACGTCAAATATGATGGCCGCATCAAGACGCTGATCTTTTCCTCAAGTCCGAGATCTCAGACCCTAAGTCTTGATTAGGTGACAGGCGGTCCAATCCAACCTAAATAGCGCCTGCAACGTCTTCGGAGAAACAGTCTTGCGCATTTTATTTGCGGCCCTCGGCGGCCTACTTCTCGCAGCATGTGGTGGAGAAACCATGGACCCCAATAATCCTCTAAACACCTACATCCCTTGGGACCCTGACCGCAGTGAGGTCCAGACCACAGAAAGCGGTCTGCAATATGTCATCGTTCGTCAAGGCGAAGAGGATGGTGTCACGCCAGGTCCGCGCGACCGGGTCAGCGTGATGTATGATGGGCGTCTGATCGACGGCACTGTTTTCGACAGTTCATATGAGCGCGGCTCGACGGCGACCTTTGGCGTCAACCAAGTCATCCCTGGTTGGACGGAAGGTCTGCAGCTTATGTCGACCGGCTCCGAGTTTATTTTCTATATTCCCACAGAGCTCGGTTATGGTCAGAACCCGCGTCCGGGCGGCAAGATTAAGCCAGGCGACGATCTGATCTTCCGGGTCGAACTCAAGCAAGTCGTCAAAGCGCCAGAACCGCGCGCAACGGACACTGAAGCGTGGGACAAATTCACCCCATGGAATTCGGATCTGCCAGAGGTGCAAAAAACCGGCTCTGGCCTCGAATATGTGGTTCTTGCGAGCGGCGATGAAGGCGGCACAAGCCCAACAGGCGGAGACCGCTCCGTCGTCTATTATGAAGGCCGGTTCGACGATGGCGGTGAAGTCTTTGACAGCGCCTTCAAACGCGGCGAAGCGGCGATCTTCCCGACCAATCGCGTTATTCCGGGTTGGACGGAAGCGCTGCAGCTGATGAAGCCGGGCGATCGCTGGCTCATTCACGTGCCCGGCAATCTCGCCTATGGCCCACGCGGCAATGGCCCGATCCCACCAAATGCGGCTCTGAACTTTGAAGTCGAATTGATGGATGTTATCCCTGTCGGATAAGCTTCGCCCTGATTCCTAAGGGCAATTGTCTGGGAGGGCAGGGGACATGCAACGCATCATTCGCGGACTAGGATTTGGATTGGGACTGGCGGCGCTGTCGGCGTGTCAGTCTCTTCCGACTGTTCCAACGACGATTTTCTCAGGCGCAGAACCCGCCTGCCCAGTATTAGAGCCTGGCCCTTCGCCTTA
>CAYNUI010000269.1:0-3281 GCA_964400185.1 uncultured Hyphomonas sp. | reverse complement strand
ATCTCTTCGTCGGTGTATCCACGCGCCAGGCGATGCATCACCGTCGTGCCGTCGGTCTCGCCCTGATATCGCTCCAATGCCTCGATAAGCATGTCTTCGGAATAGGCGGTCAGGCTGACAATGGCCCCTGGCGCATCCGAGTGACAGCCGGTGCAAGACAGTGCGAGGCTCGCGGATTCCGAAAGAGCGGTCGAAACCAAATTCGTGTCATCTGTAAGATCAGATCCCCCGCCACACGCCGAGAGCACGATAAGGCTCAACGGCGCGGCGAGGCTGAGGCGCCTAATCTTAGGCCTCCCTCAAATTCTGATCTTTGATCGGCAAGTTTCGGACGCGTTTGCCGGTTGCAGCGTAGATCGCGTTCAAGACCGCTGGCGCGGCAACGGCGATGGTCGGCTCTCCGACCCCGCCCCAGAACCCACCAGATGGCATGATGATGGTTTCCACTTCAGGCATCGCTGCCAAGCGCATGGAGTCAAACGTATCAAAGTTCGTCTGTTGCGGAACACCGTCTTCAAAAGTGATCTCGCCATACAGCATGGCGGAAAGACCATAGACGAACGAGCCTTCGACTTGCGCTTCGATCTGCTGTGGGTTCACAGCATGACCAGGATCCGTCGCCGCAACGATGCGATCAATCTTGAGATATCCATCCTCGTCAACAGTCACTTCAGCACACGCGGCAACATAGGATCCAAATCCGTACATCACGCAAAGACCGCGCGCTTTGCCGTCGTCTGAGCCCCAACCTGAGCGATCAGCGACCGCTTGCAGAACTGCCGCAGCTTCCGGGCTGTCCTGCAAATGCGCGAGCCGGAATTCTAGTGGGTCACGACCCGCCGCATGAGCGAGCTCATCCATAAAGCATTCAAGATAGATGGCATTCTGATTGAGGTTCACCCCACGCCAGAACCCTGGACGCACCGGTGGGTTGCGCATCGCGTGATCAATCAAGAAGCTCGGGAAGGTGTATTGCAAAACCTGATCTTCCAGGCGCGGATCCACACCCGAAGGTAGCAAGCCTTGGAAGGTCGCGTAATCCACCCCGTCTTGCAGAGCCTGAGGGATAAGCGCGGCCAGGATGGACTGACCCGAGATGCGCATATGAAGACCGGTTAGGTTTCCGTCTGCATCCAAAGCGCCGCGCACCCGTCCTTTGGTGGTTGGGTGATAGAAACCATGCATCATGTCTTCTTCACGAGACCAGAGAAGCTTGATCGGTGTACCCGGCATTTCCATCGCAAGCATAACCGCTTGTTGCACATAGTCGGGCGCGGCGCGGCGACCAAAGCCACCGCCGAGGTGGATCTTGTAGACCTCGCATTGCTCAATCGGCAGGCCAGAGGCCTCTGACGCCGCGGCCAAGGCCGCTTCCCCGTTTTGGGTTGGGCACCAAATCTCGCACCGGTCTTCGGTATAGAGCGCGGTGGTGTTCATCGGCTCCATCGTGGCGTGGTTCTGGAACGGCATATTGTAGGTGGCTTCCACCACCTGCGCCGCGTTTGCGAACGCTGCCTGCACGTCGCCGCCGCCATTGCCAACAAAGGCCTCGCTCGCGGTCAGACCTTCATCCAGCTCGGCTTCAAAAGCATCCGTTGAAAAATCGACGCCGCCTTCCCATTCCACGGGCAGGGCCTGCAGTGCTTTGTTAGCCCGCCACCACGTATCTGCGATCACAGCGACCGCATTATTGTCCGCGCCGAACGGGTTGCGCAGCGCCACCACTTTCTGGACGCCGGGCATGCCTTCGACGGCCGCCGCATCGAATGATTTCAGCGAGGCGCCGCGTTTTGGCGCTTGCTTGATCGCAGCGTTGAGCATCCCATCAAGTTGGATATCGGCGCCATAGACTTGCTTACCGGTTAGTTTTTCAGCTGTGTCCAAACGCTTCTTCGGTTGGCCAATAATCTTCCACTCACTTGGATCTTTGACCGTGACTTCAAGCGGTGGTGGCAGCTGTGCAGCCGCATTGGCGACAGCACCATAAGTTGTCGTTTGACCGTCTGGACCGGTGATGACGCTATTTGCAGAGCTACAATCAGCAGGGGAGACACCCCACTCATTCGCCGCCGCTTCAATCAGCATCGCTTTCGCCGCCGCAGCGCCTTCACGCATATAGTCTTGCGATCCGCGGACGCCTTGGCTGCCGCCGGTTGAATAGTCGCGCCAGACCCGCTCACGCTTCAGGTTTTCGCCTGGCGTTGGATAGACGGTCGTGACCTTGTCCCAATCGGCGTCGAGCTCATCAGCGACGAGTTGTGCGAGGCCCGTAAGCGTGCCTTGGCCCATCTCAGAGCGTCCAATACGCACCGTGACGGTGTCATCATGATCGATGTGGACCCAAGCGTTTACTTCCGGATTTGGTGGAAGGTCAGAATAGTCAGGGGCTTCTGGTTCATTTGCACCCGGCGAGCAGCTGGCAAGGATACCAATGCTCAGACCTGTGGCCGCTGTTCCAACGATAAATCCGCGGCGGGAGAGAATTCCTGTATCAGCCATGTTTCGTCTCCCTTACGCTTTTTCAATTGCGAGTTTGATGCCTTTGCGCACCCGCGCCAGCGTCCCGCATCGACAGATATTAGTGATCTCTGCATCAATATCTTCGTCGGTTGGATTCGGGTTGTCATTGAGCATGCCGGCGACCGCCATGATCATGCCCGGCTGACAATAACCGCATTGAGGAATGTCGAGCTCGGCCCAGGCCTCTTGGACGGGGTGGCTGGCATCTTCGGAAAGGCCTTCAATCGTTGTGATCTCTTCTTCGCCTGTCAGCGCCCCGACAGGATAGACACAAGATCGAACTGGACTGCCATCAATATGGATCGTGCAGGTTCCGCACTGCGCAATCCCGCAGCCATATTTCGTACCTGTTAGTCCTAATTGTTCTCGAATAGCCCAGAGCAGGGGGGTGTCGTCTTCGACATCCACCGTCACCGTCTCACCATTGATCTTTAATGTCGCCATGATTGTCTCCTCCAACGCAGAATGATCGACCCGGCATAGAGCCGACATTTGCGCGTTAACCTAAATAATGAGCCAATCGTTCAATCAGTAAAGCCTTGACGGCAAGAAATCGGCGAAAGTTGCAATAATTTGAACAGGACGCGCTGATTGCACGCTATTTTTTTGCGGGTGTTTCCCAGCGCGTGGCGTCCTGATAGTCCTCGGCCCGCGGTTCAATCCATTCGGCACCCGACTCCGTGTCTTCACGTTTCCAGAAAACCGCGCGGGTCTTGAGATAGTCCATGAGGAAGTCTGCCGCTTCAAACGCTTGCCGACGA
>CAYNUI010000268.1:0-3307 GCA_964400185.1 uncultured Hyphomonas sp. | reverse complement strand
AAGATGGCCGTGGGGGCACTCGTCACTTCGAGTGGGTCGCCGTCCCAGATCACGAGATCTGCAACATTGCCCCGCTCGATCGATCCATAGCCTTGCAAGCCATAAATGGCGGCAGGCACGACCGTCATCGCCGCGAGCGCGTCGTCGAAGCTGACGCCATTGGCCACGGCATTGCCTGCCGATTGCAGGACCAAGCGTGCCTGATGGCCGCTATCGCCGAGATGGGCGAAGGCGGTTGGAACACCGGCCTCAATCAAGCGTTCAGCATTGCGGCTGGTTGCGCCGAGTTGGGCGAAGCTTGCTGGCAAGTTTGAGAACGGATCGACAATGACCGGAATGTCCGCGGCGGCGAGTTCGTCCGCCACAAGCCAACCCTCATCGGCGCCGACAATCGCGACATCGAGATTGAGGTTCTGGGCTTTCAGCTCGATCACTTTGCGCAAATCGCTGGCGCGGTGCGCCGCGACCAGAATCAATTGCTGACCGCGCACCGCAGGGCCGAAAGCCTGCGCATCAGCGCGGGTGAGTGTGTCGCCTTCATTGTGCGCCATGAACCGACCGGGATAGCCACGCGCATCCGCGAATGCGCCTCGCAAGGCCGCCCAAGCCGCTGGGCGTGAGCCACCGGCTAGGCCTGCACCGCCTTCGCCTAAGTCGACATAGACAAAGGCGCGATCATCGGTGACCGAGCCGGGTGCCCCCGATGTATTCGCGACGAAGCCTTGGCCCGCAATCATCGACCCACCATTGGCGGGCGCAACCGCCACCCGCGTGACGCCCTCAATCCGGGTCACAGCCACGGGCGTCGCGGCGGGATTGAAGCCATCCGACGCGCGCAGGGCAACCGAGAAGGCGCTTCCACTGGCATTGGTGTCATTGGTGCTGTCTTCAGCGCCCACTTCGACAATGCCAGTGCGAGCGAACGGCGCGATAATGCCGGGAGTGACCCAATTGCCGTTGGCGTCGATCAATTTGGTGCCACTTGGGGCCGCGAAGTTCACGCCCAGCCCTGCAATCTGACCGTCGCTCATATAGACGGTCGCATTCTCGAGCGTGCCAGCTTCGGTGCCGGTCCAGACTTTCGCGTTGACGATGGCCACGTCTTGCGCTGAGGCAGCCGTGGCGAGAGCCACCAAAGCGGTGGCGGAGAGAAGGGTCTTGCGGATCATTTCAGGTCTCCTTCACCCGGCTGGCCAAGTTCGAAATCCATCACCGGGGTGAGGGCAGGATTGCCGCGATCATACATCAGCGCGCCATCGATAAAGACCTTCTCGGCCTGGCTATAGACGCTGAACGGATCGCCGGACCAGAGCACTACATCGGCGGCCTTGCCCGCTTCCAGAGAGCCGGTCTCTTCAAAGATGCCGAGCGATTTGGCGGGATTGGCCGACAGCCATTGCCAGGCATCGGCATCGGAAATCTCGATCCCCGCGCGGCGGCCATCTGAGAGTGCTTTGGCGGCCTCTTGGTTGAGACGTTGGATGCCAATGTCGCTATCGGAGTGCACAATCGCACAGGCCCCGGCTTTGTGGACCATGGGGATGTTTTCCCGCACGCCATCATAGGCTTCCATCTTAAAGCCCCACCAGTCCGCCCACATGGCCGAACAGGCGCCATACTCGGCGAGCTTGTCAGCGATTTTATAGCTCTCCACCGCGTGGTGGAAGCTCGTCACCTTGTAGCCAAACTCCTCGCTCATATCCATGATCTGCGCCATCTCATCGGCGCGGTAGCAGTGCATATGAACCAGGATGTCGCCGCTCAGCACGCCCATCAGCGTGTCGAGTTCCAAGTCGCGGGCCGGTGGGTCGCCGCCTTCTTCAGCATACTTGTCCCATTTGCGCTTATATTCGACGGCCTTCGCCCAAGCGGTTCGATAACCGGCAACATTGCCCATGCGCGAATAGGGCGCGCCGCCCGGGAAGCGTCCGCCACCATAGCCATAGACCCGTTTCGGGTTCTCACCGCAGGCCATTTTCAACGTATAAGGTGCGCCTGGAAACTTCATGCCCTGTACGGTACGCGACGGCACATTCTTCAAAGTCACGCCGCGCCCACCAAACAGGTTGGCTGAGCCCGGCAGGATCTGCATCGAAGTGACGCCCGCCGCCAAGGCACGCGGGAAGCCGGGATCTTGGGGCCAGACGCCGTGTTCGGCCCAAACCTCGGCCGTCACCGGCGCGCTGATCTCATTGCCATCGCCATGGGCGCTGACGCCGGGGCTGGGATAGACGCCGAGGTGCGAGTGATTGTCGATAATGCCGGGAGTGACCCATTTGCCGGTCGCATCGATCACGGTCGCGCCGTCGGGGGCCGCGATCTCTTCGGCAACTTGCGAGACTTTGCCATCGACCAGAAGGACATCGCCCTCCAAGATCTCTCCGCCAATGCCATCAATCACGGTCGCGTCTTTCAACAGCGTCGCCGTTGAGGGGTAGGGCGTGTAAGTCGACGGATATGGATTGCGATCAATCTCAACTGTGTCGGACGCTGCGCCCTCATCACTGGACGAGCCGCTCCCACACGCCGCCAGCACCACTGCAGCCGACGCTGCAGCGAAAGAAAACTTTTTCATGCCTCACCTTGTTTCGTCTTATCCGCGCCCAGTGTGTCGCGTTCAGAGGCAGATGCAAGGGATAATTTTCTGAGCAGCCTCAGGCTTAGCGCACGATTATTGCGCGGCAATCTGCGTTTGGGCCCTCTCTTAAGCGTAGAGCAGGCGCACACAGGTTTCTGATCTCATATCGAGCTCAAACGAGACCGGTGTCGGGGCCGTACGTGGCCCGCGGCGTGTGCAGGCTTTGTGGACGCGGGCAAAGGCGGCTTTGCCGATCGTTGCCGGGTCCATGCTGTTCACGGCCTTTGGCGAGAGCTGCATCTTCTTTCGCAAGAAGGCATTGGTGTAGATCGCATTGGCGTTGACCAAGGCTTTCATCGTCATGAATTCGCAAGACAGTGAGACGTTCACACAATTGGCGTTTTGAACCCGGTGCGGCGCGAGCTGCGGCCAGGTCAGCGCCATGCCGGGGGTGAGGTCAAAGACGCGGGCATGCCTGTCAAAGGCGTGGCGATAGGGCAGGTCCTCTTCGCGCACCATATGGACGATGTCCTCAATATAGCTTGGCGGTGCATAAGCCTCATCCGTTGGGTAGACCCAGATGCGTTTCTTGCCGCGAAGCTGGAACAGCGCGACCATCGGAATGTCGAGGTGATAATGGACGTGGACCTTTGGCGACGAGATAAGCAGACCCATATCGCGCTTGCTGGTGCGCCGGCCCGAGGCGTCTTCCAAGCTGCCAAAGATCTC
>CAYNUI010000267.1:0-3346 GCA_964400185.1 uncultured Hyphomonas sp. | reverse complement strand
GGGATCATCACCGAGCCACACAATCATAATAGCTGGGCGGTGATCGGCATCTATCAGGGCCGCGAAGACAATTTGCTCTGGGAACGCGACGGCGACGGCATCAAACCGGTCGGCGCGCTGACCCTCGCCGCCGGCGATACGCATGCCATGAGCCGGGACGACATTCACACGGCCTACAATCCCAGCAAAAGCCTGACCGGTGCGATCCACATTTATGAAGGCGACTTCCTAACCACGCCGAAGCGCGAGTGGGACCCGATCACACATGAAGAACGCCCCCGCATCATGGCGGAGACGTTCGCGCAATTTAAAGACGTGTAATCGCTCTTAGCCTGTATGGAAGAGCGAGGTGATGATGTCCGTCCCTGCCGCGCCGCCGGTCCGACGACGACGACGGCGACGCATCCGAGACTGTAGCTCATCGCGCGCCACTTTTAGCGGCTGTGCGTCCGCCATTTTCGCGGCCAAATCCTCGCGGTTCTCGCAGAACTCAGCATAGGCTTCGAGTTCCGGAGCGAGGTCCATGGACGCAAGATCAATCATGATCGCATCATCGAGGAAGCCAATTCCCGGCAATTCATCCGGAATGATGTCTTTTGGATCTGCAAAATAGGCGAGCACTTCAAGCACGCGTTCGCGATCGTCGTTTTCCAAGTTCCAATCACGGTCTTTCAGCATATCGACCATGTTTTGCAGGGTCAGCATACGTGAGACCACGAAGGTCGGCGGATTGCTTTCCAGAGCTTTCACCGCCAGCGCCTCTGATGCCAAGATCACGCGATCATCATCCCGAAGCGCACGATTTTTCCGAGCTTTTGATAAGCGACTACGGAAATATTCGATATCTTCGGCGCCGAGTTCGAAATTGATGCGCAGCGTTTCACTGACTTGAACGTCCATATGCTTGGTCTCCCCATTGCATTTATTACAGAACAGGTTGCCCAGAGATGCTTGCAGATGCAAGCAAGAATTTATCGAGCGCGCTTCGCGTAAGACTTGCTCCGATGGCGGTTCCGCGCTTCTCTCAACGAAACCCGGAGGGCACCAATGACACGGATATCACCCGCACCCGCAGCACAGCTGGAGGCGAGCAAAGAGCTTTTAGCGATGGCTGCAGCGGCCATGGGATTTGAAGCGAACTCGCTGAAAGTCATGGCGAGGCAACCAGCCTTACTGCAAGGCTTCATGGGACTGTCGGCGGTCCTATTGGGCCCGAATGCTAGCATTGACCCGGTTTTGCGTCAGATGATTGCGCATATTTCGAGCGCGGCGGCTGGCTGCGCCTATTGCCAAGCCCATACAGCGCATGGCGCAGAACATCGCGGCGCCGATGCTGAAAAGCTGGCCGCGCTTTGGGAGTTCGAGACCAGCGAGCTCTTTAGCGAGGCTGAAAAAGCCGCGCTCGATCTGGCACTCGCTGCCGGCAGTGTCCCCAATCAAGCAACCGATGAGCATTTTGATGCCTTGCGCGCGCATTTCAGCGAAGACCAGATCGTCGAGATTGTCGGCGTCATCGCGCTATTTGGGTTTCTAAACCGATGGAACGATACGCTGGCAACAACACTCGAAGACAGCCCCCTCGCCTTTGCTGAAGCGCATCTCGCGCCGAAGGGCTGGGTTGGTGACAAACACAGAGACTAGCATGCCGATCCGTCCTTACCGTGAAGACGATTTCCCGCGCCTATTCGCCGCCAATGAAGCCTCTGTCCCGGGCGTCGGCAAAGAGAGCGAAGCCTCTCTTAAGAAGTGGATCAGCCTTTCCAGCTGTCTTGTTGCGACGGACGAGGCGGACGAGGCGCTCGGTTTCATAACCGTGATGGAGATCGGTCAGCCCGCCTATGACAGCCTCAACATGCGATGGTTCGAAACCTATGCCGAAGAAACGGGTAAGTCTGTTGTCTACGTCGACCGGATCGCCCTGCTCCCCGAATCGCGCGGGATGCGGCTGGGCGAAGCGCTCTACCAGGCCGCGTTCGAGCATTTCACCGGCGTCGAAGAGATGGGTTGCGAGGTGAATACTCTTCCACCCAATCCGGGATCCCATCGCTTTCATCAGCGTCTTGGCTTCGTGGAGGTTGGCACCCAAACCTTCAAGCCCAATGAAAAAGCCGTGACCTATTACGCGAAGGCAATCAGCAAAACTTAGGCAGGCCGTCTGCTAACGCTCAAACAAAACTCATGACGATTTTACCTGTTGGCCTCTCGACTCCGAAAGTAAACGGCGCTTCATTTATCATTAAGAGGTCCAAGAGAGGCTTATCTGACCGCCGTAAAGCGTGGGCTAGGGAGCGAAGCTTAAGTAGATGAAACCAACTGATACCAGCGATCCAGACTATTTTCATAAAGTAGTCGATTGCCAATGGGCTTGCCCGGCGCACACGCCGGTTCCCAATTATATCCGCTTAATCGCGCAAGGACGGTATAGCGACGCCTATATGGTCAATCGCGCGTCCAACGTGTTTCCGGGCATTCTTGGACGTGTCTGTGACCGCCCTTGTGAGCCCGCCTGTCGGCGAACGCGCGTTGAAGAAAAACCGGTCGCGATCTGTCGCCTCAAGCGCGTGGCCGCTGACCATCGCGACGATATTCGCGATCGCTTGCCGAAAAAACCGGCGAACACGAATGGCAAAAAAATCGCGCTGATCGGCGCCGGACCGGCTTCTTTCACCGTCGCCAATGATCTCGCCCCGCTCGGGTATGAATGCACGATTTTCGAGAAGCTTGAAAAGCCTGGCGGCTTGATGCGCTCCAACATTCCAGCCTTCCGCCTGCCCGAGAGCGTGTTGATGGAAGAACTCGGCTACATTCTCGACATGGGCGTTGAGCTGAAGCTCGGCACGCCGATTGAGAGCATGAGCGCGCTTTTGAAAGAAGGCTATGACGCCGTCTTTGTTGGTACGGGTGCCCCGAAAGGCAAAGACCTTGGCCTGCCGGGCCGCGAAGAGTCTGACGACAATATCCACATTGGGATCAACTGGCTGGAATCGGTTGCCTTTGAGCATATCGACAAGATTGGCGAAAATGTCTTGATCATCGGCGTCGGCAATACCGCGATGGATTGCTGCCGCACCTCCCTTCGCCTCGGGGCCAAGTCGGTCAAAGTGATGGCCCGTAAGCCCCGCGCATTCTTCAAAGCCTCCGAATGGGAGCTGGAAGATGCCGAGGAAGAGAATGTCGACATCATGGTCAATCATTCTCCGAAAGCCTTTGTGCATGAGAATGGCAAACTAACCGGCATGCTGTTCGAGCTCATGGAATATGATCTCGATGAGAGCGGAAAGATCACTGGTCAGCGCGTGGTCGGCGAGGAAATGATCCCGTGCGACGATGTCATTCTCGCCATCGG
>CAYNUI010000266.1:1973-3367 GCA_964400185.1 uncultured Hyphomonas sp. | reverse complement strand
GCGCGCGCAGTTCCATTAACCAAATCCTGACCTCTCGGCGCCAGTTTGCGAGCAACTTGATTCTCTCAATCCTGGAGACCCGACATGGCGAATGCAGCGGCCTTGGCCCCGAGTTCAGCGGATATGGCGCGCACCAAAGCGGCTGCGAAGTCGAAGCAGCGTAAGGTGAAGGTCGACTTCTGGGCGACCGACCTCAACACCGCAGAGATCGGGATCATGAAGCGTACGCAAAACGAAGCGGCTTCAGATCAGTTCACCAAGGATATGGAACTGTATGGCCAAACCGTCATTGACGGGAAGCGCGAGGCGTTGATCGGATATCGCCAAGAGCTGTGGGATGGCAGTGAAGGTTTTGAACGGCGCTTGGTCGTCCGCCTGTTCTCTGAAACGCTGGGCTGGCGGGGTACCGCGGAAATGATGCTCGGTCGCTCCGTGCAATTGTCGCTCGCCGCCGGTGGCCGTGCGGTGCAGGCCTTCACGATCAATATTGCGCGCCACAATCAGCTCATTCAGCTCGAACGCTCGGCCATGAAGTGGCCGTTCCAGACCGAGAAATTCAGCTTCTTTATCCAAGGCAAATCGAGCGCGCGCTTCTATACGATCCGTCGCAAGCGATTCTGCATCGGCGCCGACTATGACATTTACGATCAGAAGGGCCGCAAGATTGGCGTCCTCGATCACCAACTATTCAATCTAGGCGGCGCCTGGATGATGCGGCTCGACCCGGAGCATCAGGATAAGAAGCTGGAAGCCGTGCTTGAGCTTTTCTGCGCGATCCTGAAGTTCAATCGAGCCGGACGGAACCATGTCAAACAAATGACCGAGCAGGTTTTCCGAGGCCGCGTAGAACCGGATTTAGATCACGACGAAGAAGATCTCTACACCAATCCGCGTCGCCGGTAAGGCTACAGCAAAGCCGCTTGGGCGTCCTTCGACCAGCCAACATAGAGCGATCCGTCCGCCTCAATCACGGGGCGTTTGATGAGCGTTGCATTCGCGGTCAGCAAGGCAACTGGATCGGCAGCGCGCTCTGCTTCCGAAAGGGTTCGCCAAGTGGTCGAGCGACGATTGATGAGCAGTTCTGATCCGGCTGCCTCGAGCCATCCTGGCACCAAAGCCGGCAGATCCGCTTCGGCTCGAATATCAACAAAGCTCACATCCTTGCCCGCTGCCTCCAACGCTTTGAGCGCCTTTTTGCAGGTGTCGCAGTTTTTCAGACCATACAGCGTCAGGGACATAGGCGCTCCGTTTGAGACTCAAGCTTTGTCGTCGACATAAACCTCACCATCGAGATCGTCGAGCTTGCTTTGTAGATGGGCGCGAACATCTTGCACCGCTTGATTGTAAATCCCGGGCCCAAGGGTTGTGAGCATCAAGTCGAGGATCTGCTCAGC
>CAYNUI010000266.1:0-1873 GCA_964400185.1 uncultured Hyphomonas sp. | reverse complement strand
GCATCGCCAAGATGCATCACCGTAATTCCATCCTCAAGCGTCACGCGCCAGACGAGGTTTGATATTTCCGCGCGCGATGGCCAGCCGCCATGTGGGATGCGCACCACATCAATCTCTAAACCACCATGCTGGAAAGTGAGCGGCGCATCCAAACGTTCCAGACCAATCGGCGTGACGCGCTCAAAAATATCGGAAGTCAAAGCTTCTTGCTTCATCAAGTCGACCGCTTGCTGAGGCGCAAAGAGTCGGACCTGTTTGTGCGTTTCCATATAGGCAATGATCTCACCGATCGAAAAATGATCTGGATGCATGTGGCTGACAAAGATGGCATCCACATTGTCGTATGGGGCGACGCCCGCCATCAAGTCTTGCCGCATCGCTTCAGGGACCATCTGATAGGTGCCAAATCCGTTTGGATAGAGCGGGTCAAACAAAACGGTGGTGTGCCCATCGCTGACCATAATCCCTTCATTTCCAAGATAAGTGGTCTGCGTGGGGGTCTCTGGATGAGCCAAAGCGACCCCTGAAAACGAGAGCATCGCGCACAAAAAGACTAGAAATCGCAACATGTTACCGTTCTGGTTGAGTCGTTCTTTAACAGAGTTTAAACGCGCCGCCGCTAAAGCCAAGCCATGGTTAGGGGAATGCCATATTTGCTCGCGGGCGCACTGGCTTGGGTGGGCATGACGCTGCCCGCGGCGGCGGCCCCTGGCGACGTCTTACTCTCTGATGACTTTGACAATGGTGGGGCGTGTTCCAACCTGTCTCCGCTTTGGACCGTCTCCGATACCAACCTTGCCGCGACATCGACCCAAACCTCTAATTCTGGAAACTGCTCAGCGTTTACGCGCGGCGATGTCGTCACGATTACGGGTCCGGTCATCGATCTCTCTGCGGCGGTCGGCGCGACGTTGACGGCCTGGCTACGACAAGGGCTCGATACTTTCAGTGAAGACGTCGACGCTGGCGAAGACTTTGTTTTCGAATATCTCGACGCGACTTCCAATTGGATCCCGATCTCGACCCTAGAGGGCGCAGGCCCAAACGGAGAGGTCACCAATGTCAGCTTAGATCTACCCATAGGCGCCCTACACTCTGGGTTTCAAATTCGGTTTCGACAGACCGGAGGGAGCGGCGGACCGCCGGCCAATGGCGGCATCGGTTACGACTACTGGCACATTGATGATGTGCTTTTGGTAGAAACTGGAACCGCGCCGCCACCCGAGCTGCCCTCGGGCATGGGGGTCGGTCTATGCGAACGCTTTGAGAGCGGTTTTGGCAATTGGACCGCAACAAATGCGACGCGTGCGGGTGTGAATGGCGACACGTTTCAGTCGCTCAGCAATTCCATGTTCCTGCGCCACACGACCGTCACCGCGACGTCCATCAGTTTCGACTCTGATGAGCTCGGCGAGATTGAAGTATGGGTACGGCGTGGCTCCGACGCGTTTAGTGAGAACCCGGATGCAGGTGAAGACCTGACATTCCAATACCTCAACGCATCGAACAATTGGGTCACCTTAGAGACCTTCACTGGATCCGGGACGCAAGGCGAAATCCTAGACCGCACCTACTCTATGGATGAAACCTCTTGGCATCCAAATTTTCAGGTGCGGTTTGTCTACCCAACAGGGAGCGGTTCTGATTTCGACTATTGGCACGTTGACGACCTTTGCTTCAATCGCGCCCAGCCAGACTTTGCGGTCACCAAGTCTGTGGTCATCGAGCAAGACCCGATCAATGGCACCACAAATCCCTTGGGCATTCCAGGTGCGTGGGCGGTTTATTCGATCAGCGTGACGAACAATGGATTGGGGTCTGCCGATGCTGGTACTGTCGCGATTGGCGATGTCATAGACACCAATACCAGCCT
>CAYNUI010000265.1:0-3401 GCA_964400185.1 uncultured Hyphomonas sp. | reverse complement strand
GCGGGTCTTGAGATAGTCCATGAGGAAGTCTGCCGCTTCAAACGCTTGCCGACGATGCGCGGAGGCTGCTGCGACGAAGACGATGGTATCGCCTGGCTTCATCTCGCCTGTGCGATGGACGACCAGCAAGTGGCTGACGGGCCATCGCTCTCGCGTTTCTTGCATCGCTGCTTCAATGCCGTTTTCGGTCATCGCTGGGTAAGCCTGCAGGAAAAGAGTGTCGACAGCGCCGTTCGAGGCCGAAGGACGGACCAAGCCTGAAAAGGTGACAATCGCCCCGGCGCCCGCCGCGCTTTGCTCAAAAGCCTTCATTAGAGCAGGGGCATCAATCGGCGCATCGGAGACCGTCAGCATAGCTAGCCGCCGCCGACAGGTGGCATCAGGGCGATTTCATCGCCATTGGAAATCGCGGACGCGTCGAAACTGATTTCATTATTGATCGCTATGCGAACGGTCGGCTCAAGCAACGCGCCTGACGCTTCGAAACGAAGGTCGAGCCAGTTTCTAAGATCCCCAGCGGTTGCAATATCAGATGGCAAATCCAGCTGCTCTTCGGACCGGCCGGTGACATCGCCTAAGCGACCAAAATAGAGAAGTTTCGCCATTCTAGCCTCCGGTCACAGACATGTGGCGGTCGAGCGCCGGGGCCTGACCGCGGGTTTTGATGGCGAACTCATGTCGCTCTGGCTTTTTGAAAAGCGCTCTGTCGAGGCAAGCATTGAGTGCGGCGGTTGGGTCTTCAGACTCACGCAAGGCGGCGCGTAGATCGATATGGTCGTCTTGGCCGAGGCACATGTAGATGCGCCCCGTACAGGTTACGCGGACCCGGTTACAGCCGGCGCAGAAATTATTGGTTAGCGGCGTGATGAAGCCGAGCTTGCCACCCGTTTCGCTGATCCGCACATAACGAGACGGTCCGGCATTGGGCTGGGCCTCATTCAAGTCGGTGAGCGTCCATTTTTCTTCCAATTGATCGCGCACCATGGGGAGTGGGATGTATTGATCGACGCGGTCTTCGCCAGTGTCGCCGAGCGGCATGACTTCGATCAAGGTAAGGTCCATGCCTTTGCTATGAGACCATTCGACCATTTGCGGGATCTCATCGAGATTTTCGTGCTTCATCGCGACCGTGTTGATCTTGATCTTGAGACCGGCCTCAAGCGCCGCATCAATCCCGGCGAGGACTTTGTCGAGCTTGCCACGGCGCGTAATCGTCTCAAACGTGTCAGGCTTCAGCGAGTCGAGCGAGACATTGATCCGTTTGACGCCATTCTGAACGAGCAGCTCCGCGAACTGGTCGAGCAGGGTCCCATTTGTCGTGAGCGTCAGTTCTTCTAAGCCGTGACCAATGTAAGAGCCGAGGCGCTCGATCAATTCCGGCATCCCGCGACGCACGAGGGGTTCGCCGCCGGTGATGCGGATCTTTTGCACGCCGCGACGGATGAAGGCAGAAGCGACCTCGTCCAATTCTTCGATTGTCAGCAATTCGCGTTTCGGCAGGAATTGCATCTTCTCTGCCATGCAGTAGGTGCATCTAAGGTCACAGCGGTCCGTTACAGACAACCGCAAATACGTCACCTGACGTCCGAATTGGTCGACGAGTGGGGCAGTTGCGGGATTGGCTAAGCCTTCAGGCATTGATGAGCTCCTTCAGACCTTTCATATCTTCCACGCGGTCAATGTCGATGGCTTGCGCCGCGGGAAGGGAGATGCGCTCCGCGCCGAGCCCTAGGGATAAGAAAACGGCCTTCGCGCCGCGATCGCCCGATAAGTTGGACATCGCTTCAAAATGCGAGCGCTTGAATAGAGCCGGCGGCAGAAGCGTGCCGTCGCTGTCGCTCATAATGGCGCTAATCGAGGAAGCGCTGGCGCGTTGATGGATCGCCTCCAGGTGGGAGCGTGAAACGAAGGGCATGTCGCCAAGCAGGATGATCACTTGGTCGACATTCTGGCTCGCTTCAATGGCCTCTATGCCAGCGATAATAGATGAGGCTTGGCCTTGCGCGGCATCGGGGTTTTCGACGACCTGCCAGCCCGTCGCTTGCAATACCTCTCTTCGCTGCGGTCGATCCGGCGAGATGACGGCGACTTTGGTGACCATTTCGTCTTCAAACGGTTGAGCGGCGGTCCGGGCTAGGACCGATTTGCCGTCAATCTCGGCGAGGAGCTTATCGCCATCCTCGAACCTTGACGACGCGCCCGCAGCGAGGAGCAAGAACGCGGTCCGTGCGCGGCGGCTTGATGACTTTCCGGGGAAGGCTTCGACAATCTCGGCCAGCGCCGAGATGGCGAGCAAAGACGCATCGCGCAGTGAACCAACTAATCCGATCGGGCCTCTGATCCGCGCAATGTCGGCGGCGTCGACATCTGCCAGCTCTAGCGCAGCACAACGGGCGGCATGGGTGCGCTTGCTGCCGACCGCGCCGATATAAAAGGCGGGCCCTGCGAGGGCTTGCTTTAAGAGCGGAATTTCCCAATCGCCATCGTGGAACATCAAGACAAAGGCGGTCCACGCATCATCCTTGACGCCCGAGCCTGCGGAAGGCGTGGTCAATTGCTCGACATTCGAGAGACCCGCCGCTGCAGCCGCCGCCAGATCATCGTCATCGACCAATTGGAGGTGCGTGCTGAGGCCTGCCGCTTCGCTGATCTTGGCGAGCGCCAAGGCATCCGCGCCGCGCCCGGCAATGCGAAGGCGGAGCTTCGGTGTGTAGGAGAAGACAAAATCATGTTTGGCCGCGCGTGTGTTCTCGCTGCGCAGGTTCAACCCGCCATCTGGCGAGACAATCAAGTCAAACGCGCGGCGCTCCGAGAAGGCGTCACAGGCGGCCCGGATCACGGTTTGGTCGGGTGCCGGGATGAGGACGACTTCGATGGCGCCGCCGCAGGGCAGGGGGAGGTCGACAAAGGGCGAACCCGCGCCATATCGCAGGACGCGCATTGCCCCGTCCAAGATCGCATTACGGGCCTGCAAGACGACATCAGCATCGATACAACCGCCGGAAATGTATCCGACGCTGTCAGCTTCACTCACAGCAAACATCGCGCCGGGTGCGCGTACCGCGCCGCCTTCCGTGGCCGTGACAATCACCAACGCATTCGGCGTGCCCGCTTCGGTCCAATCCCGAAGTGCGCCAAGGACGTCTTCGGCATGTTCGCCGCTGAGAGTGGTCGCGCTGCTCATGAAAGAGACTTAGCGCGCCAATTCACCGCCGCCTAGGCTAATTGAACAATTTGATTTTCGTTCAATCCTTCTTGGATGCCTTTGTCTTTTTACCTTTGCCCGCTTTGGTGTCCGCGTTCACCTCAGGCACTTCAGGCGCAGGGGCGTCAGCGCCAACAGGCTCCGGCAACATTTCGAAGGTGATGAAATTGTTGAACTCCGCCGTGTGCGGCCCGAC
>CAYNUI010000264.1:0-3419 GCA_964400185.1 uncultured Hyphomonas sp. | reverse complement strand
TGTTCGGCAGCCTTTTCTGGGGGCAGATCAGCAGCGTCCAGATGCCTGAGTGTATCAACGGCCGCCGCCATCAAGAGGCCAAGCTCTTGCGCTTCGCTGGCGCCCGCTTCGTGCGCGAATTGAGCCGAGACATCTAAGCTCGTTGAGGCCGGGAATTTGTCCGCAATCACACCCACCAAAGCGGCGGTTTTTGCCATGGCCGCGTGGATGCCGCCGGCGATTTTTCCGGTTCGCATCAATTGCGTAATTGGAGAGATATTGAAGGCGAGTTTTTGGGCCTCTGGGGCCTCTTGCTCGCTCGCCCAGAGCGCTAGAAGCGCGGCTGCACTCGCACCGGATCCAGCGCCGCGATGTCCTAGGCTAATCGCAGCGATGTCGGCGCGGACACCCATCAAGGCCGTCGAGAGTTGATCCAGATTGGTGACAATGCAGCCCTTTTCGCCTGAGCATTCGATGGCCAAATGGATCGACGTGACGCCGCGCTCCAAATCGCGGAGGATTTCTTGATTGGTAATGACTGGGTCCGGGTGCGCAAAAGTTTGGCGAATGTCCCAAGGCAGATAAGGATCCGGTTCCGCCCGCGCGCCACGCAAATAGTCGGCTTCGCCAGGTGCTCCGCGAACATTTTCCGCGCTTTGAAAGTCGCTTTCTTTGTAAAGCGGGCGGATTTTCAAGCCGTCACGCGTTTGCCGGGTAATCCGCTCAACGCCGCCGCCTTTTAGGGCCTTTTCAACCGCCGCTAACCAATCAGCTTCGGTCGCTGCATCAAAGCTTCCTGACAAAGATAGCATCCCATCGGCCATGTAGGGTTCACCTCTCAAACTTCTGAGTTGGGATCTGGCGCAGCATGGGGGCGCTGGCAAGCCTCACGGTACGTAAAATCCGCGCCGCAATCAAAAAGCTGCCCTGTAGGAAGGGCTTGCCTAAAGGGATGCGAATGATACCTCTACGCTAACGTAAACGGAAAGCAGAGAGAATCCCCATGGCGCTACCTCCCATCCTGCAAAACCTTCGCATTCCTGTGATTGGCAGCCCACTCTTCATCATCTCCAACCCAGATTTGGTGATCGCACAGTGTAAAGCAGGCGTTGTCGGGTCTTTCCCAGCGCTGAATGCGCGTCCGGAATCGCAATTGGATGAGTGGCTGGATCGGATCACAACCGAACTCGCTGAATATGATGCCAAAAACCCGGATCGCCCATCGGCGCCGTTCGCGGTGAACCAGATCGTGCACAAGACGAATAATCGTCTCGATCACGACGTTGAAATGTGCGTCAAATACAAAGTGCCGGTCGTCATCACATCGCTCGGCGCGCGCGAAGAGGTCAATCAGGCCATCCATTCTTATGGCGGCATCGTCCTGCACGATATCATCAATACGATCTTCGCCCGCAAAGCGCTCGAAAAGGGCGCGGATGGTTTGATCGCTGTTGCTGCAGGCGCGGGTGGCCACGCCGGAACGATTTCACCGCTTGCCCTGATCCAAGATATTCGAGAGTTTTTCGACGGTCCGCTGGCCCTGTCTGGAGCGATGGGCAATGGCGGCGCGGTCGCGGCCGCGCAGGCCATGGGCGCAGACCTCGGCTATATCGGCTCAGCCTTTATCTCTTGCGACGAAGCGAACGCAGTCGATGGCTACAAGGACATGATTGTCGAAAGCGACGCGAAAGACATCATCTACTCAAACCTCTTCACAGGCGTGCACGGCAACTATCTCGCCCCGTCTGTGGCGCAAGCTGGCCTTGATCCAAACAACCTGCCGGAAAGCGATCCGAGCGCGATGAATTTCGGCTCGGGCGGCAATCAAGAGTCGAAAGCTTGGCGCGATATCTGGGGCTGCGGCCAGGGGATTGGCGCGGTGAAATCCCGGATGAGTACCGCAGAATTCGTCGATAAGCTTGAAGCGGAATATGTCGCGGCCATCGAGGCGCTACAGAACCGCCGCGCGTTTGACATGGCGTCTGTCTAACGGGCTGTCCCGCCTAAATCCGACGGGTTTTTTACACGGCCTATGCTGCTCTCCAATCTGTGAGAGACGCATAGGCCTTGTTATTTCTATCCACATCTCGAGCGGTCGCGGAGCTCAGCGTTGATTGGCGCTGGCCTAATTTCAGCGTCGCTGAACTGGCATGCCGATGTCAGGGTCGGTTTTGTAATGGCGCGTACTGGCATGACCCTCGGTTTCTGGATCGCCTGCAAGCGCTAAGGGATGAGGTGCAGCGCCCTTTGGTCGTCACCTCAGGCCATCGATGCCCGCAGTGGAATGCCTGCGTCGGCGGCGCCCCAATGTCTCAACACAAGACAATCGCGGCGGACATTTCGCTCAAACAGCATAACCGACATACATTGCACCACGCTGCGTCCCGAATCGGCTTCACCGGCTTTGGGCTCGCGAAGTCTTTCATTCATCTCGATCAGCGCCGGGTTTCGGCGGTTTGGTATTATCCAGGGAGCTTTGACTTATGGCAGACATGATTGGATTAGCGGCGAGCGCGGCAGGTGGTGGTATATTTGGGCTGGTGGGCACAGCGCTCGGGCGCGTGGTTGGCTTTTTCGAACAACGCCAGACCATGGCGCATGAAGAGCGTCGTTGGGCCCATGAAGTGCAACTTCTGGACCTCCAACAAGCCGCTTCGGCGATGGAGGCCGAAGCAGAGCTATCGCAGACCGTTCAGGAAGGCCGGTGGGCGGGTCTAACTGCCAGTCTGGAGGCGAACGCGAAAATTGCGGTGAGCTATCGTTGGGTCGATGCCGTGCGCGCGCTCACCCGGCCCGCGCTGACGATCTTGTTGTGGATGATCGCCGCGATGATTTGGCTGCATGCGAGTGATAGCGACCGCAGCACCATCACAGAGACCGCGACCTTCGCCGCGACGGCCGCGACACTGTGGTGGTTCGGCGATCGGAGCCAATTGAGCCGAAAACAGCGTCTATAGCCTTGCTGACAAAACATGACAGCAGCCGCGCGCATGACCCACTTAAGCGAGTTGAATGCACGGCGTTTCACCGTAAATAGAGACCATGAGTTCAGGCGTTTCAGACCAGGGGGCGAGCTTCGATATGAGCGGTGCAGCGATCGACGCAGTTGGCGGCTTGCCGTCTAGCGAATGGACTCCGCACCGACCTGACCGGCGGTGGGAAAAGCTGGAAGGCGGCATCGAGCTTAAGGTGCATTCGCCCTATGAACCGGCTGGCGACCAGCGTACGGCAATTCCAGAATTGGTTGAAGGCGTTCAGGCCGGAGAACGCGATCAAGTTCTGCTCGGTGCCACCGGTACGGGCAAAACGTTCACGATGGCGAAGATCATCGAAGCGACGCAGCGCCCAGCTCTGATCCTGGCGCCGAATAAGACGCTCGCCGCGCAGCTTTATGGGGAGTTCAAATCCTTCTTCCCAGACAATGCGGTTGAGTATTTCGT
>CAYNUI010000263.1:1201-3421 GCA_964400185.1 uncultured Hyphomonas sp. | reverse complement strand
ACAGACGGTGAAAGACTTGCGAGAACAGTTGCATGCAACGACGCCAACCCTCGCGCGGATCTTGGGCGACCTAGACCAGCGCGGCTTCATTGAGCGTAAGCAAAGCGATGAGGGCGACCGGCGAACACGGCGTCTCTATCTCAGCCATGACGGCAAACGCCTGACAGATCCCGCGACCCTAGATATGCGCGAGCGATTGCGTGCAGCTTACCGGTCCGCTGGCTCGGGCGCGGTCGGCGGCGTGCGCGCTGTGTTGGAGGCGCTGCTATGAGCACCGAAACGCATCTTTTGGTGGTCGATGATGATGACCGGATCCGCGATCTTCTAAAGCAATATCTCTCGCGCCAAGGTCATAGCGTGACGACAGCCTCAGATGCGGCAGCCGCTCGCAAACTTTTCCAGACTTTCAGCTTCGATCTCGCCATTTTGGATATTATGATGCCGGGCGAAGATGGGCTGAGCCTGCTCAAAGCCTTGCGCGACGATCAAAACGAGACACCGGTCCTGTTGCTCACCGCCCGCGGCCAAGCCAGCGATCGCATCGAGGGGCTCCGGCTCGGGGCGGATGATTATCTGCCAAAACCGTTCGAGCCGGAAGAACTTGCATTGCGCGCCAATGCGATCCTGAAGCGCAGTCACGTGCCGCCGCCCCCCGAAGAGATCGAGATGTCGGGCCTCGTCTTTGACCCCATCAAAGGTCTGCTCTTCGGTCCGGATGGTCATATTCGGCTGACCGATAGCGAGCTGCAATTGCTCAGCCTGCTCGCGGCGCATCCTGGCGAGCCGATCTCTCGCGAGGATCTCGCCGCACGCGCCTCAAACGGCACCGAGCGCAGTATCGACGTGCAAGTCACGCGGCTGCGCAAGAAAATCGAACCTGACCCGAGGAACCCCATTCACATTCAGACTGTGCGCGGTATCGGATATCGTTTGATGCCAGACTAAAGGGGCCCTCTATGTTGAAAGTTCACCACCTCCGCGTTGGCCGATCGATCTTTACAGTCTGGCTCTTAGAAGAACTCGGCGCGCCGTATGAGCTTGAGATCTATGATCGCAATGAAATGGGCCGCGCGCCGCCGGAGCTGAAAAGCGCGCATCCGCTCGGCAAATCCCCGGTGATCGATGATGAGGGATTTGTGCTCGCTGAGTCAGGCGCCATTGCGCTTTATTTGCTCGATAAGTTTGATTCAGATGGCAAGCTCGGACCACCAAAGGGCGATCCGAAAGCCCACGCGGAATGGATGCAATGGCTGATGTATACAGAAGCGTCTGCCTTCGCGCCGATGCTGATGAAGCTCCTGCTCAGCCGCATGGAAGACAAACCGCCTGTGTTCGACATGTTTGCCACTGGAGAGGTGGCGCTCCAGCTCGGTTATGTAGAAGCGCGCCTGGCGGACCGGGACTATGTGATGGGTGATACGTTCCAGGCACCTGACATCGGCATGACCTATATTGCGGAAATGGCCGAGCGTTTGGGCGAGCTTTCACCCTATCCGAACCTATCGGCCTATCTTGCCCGCAACAAAGGAAGGCCCGCCTTCAAGCGAGCCTTCGAAAAGACCGGCGGCTAAGCCGCGAAGTTTTTCATCTCGTCTTTGAGATAAAGCTTCTCGCGTTTGAGACGCTTCAACTCGACCGAACAAGGATTGGGGCGTTTGAGCTCGGCGTCGACTTTGTTTTCGAGCTGCTCATGTCGGCGCTCCAAAGCCCGCAAGCGTTGCGGCGCACGCACTTTGTGGATGAAGCCCCCTTCGTTTTCCCAGCGATCAAGGTCCGGCATCAATTGCTCCTAGCTTTTGCCTTTTCGGTTGCGTCGACGACGCCATCCCCGCCGCGATTCAGCCTTTGGCGTCGGTTCGCGCGTGACGAAATCATCGGGAGCGACTTCATTCACAGACACCTGCGAAGACGATAGAAGTGCACCTGGGAGGGATGATCCAACTGAAGGATCTGAGCTGCGTAACATTTTTTTCTCCTTATCAGCTTGACTGAGGAAGAAATTGGCTCACCTATTCGATAATTCAAATCTAATAAAACTCTAAATTTAATAGGCTGGACCTACCAAATGCGCCCAACGCTTAGACAGCTCCAATATATTGTTGCGGTCGCTGAAACCGGCCGTTTTCATGAGGCGGCTAAACGCCTTCATGTGAGCCAGCCGAGTCTCTCCGCGCAGATCGCGGATGTCGAAGACCAATTAGGGGTCCGACTGATTGAGCG
>CAYNUI010000263.1:0-1101 GCA_964400185.1 uncultured Hyphomonas sp. | reverse complement strand
CTCGCAGAGGCCCGGCGCGATGCGGACCTCGTGCTCCGCCGCCTTGATCATCCGCTGGCCAAGCGCCGGGTGGCGCTGATCTGGCGCCCAACCTCGCCTTTGGTTTCGCAGTTTGAGCAAATTGCCGGAATCCTTCGCGAAGATGCAGAAGCCTTGCTCGAAACCGATCAAGACTAGTCTCAGTCTACACAATCGGGGCGCGGCCTCGTATAGGTGAGCTATGGACGACACAGCGACCCCAGAACCAATTGAAAAAAGTGACAAATCTTCGGGCTTCCGCCTGCGGAATTACACGCCACGTGGGCTCTATGCGCGTCTTGGAACTTTGGTGGCGCTTCCCGTCTTCGCCATCTTCTCGATCTTTGCGATCTATTACTACCAAGAACACATTCGCGACGTGAACGAAAAGCTGTCGCAATCGATTGCACGTGAAGTGGGCTTGATCATCGATATGTGTGACGACGCCAATCAAGTTCTGGCCAAAGAGATGGAAATTGAAGCGCAGCTCGGCCTACGGTTCGATTGCAATTATGAGCGGGCGCTGGATTGGCCGGAAGCGGCCCGCGAACAGTTTGGCTATGTGGAAGTGCTCCGTCAGCAGCTCTCATTTGCCACTCCGCGAGATGTCGACGTGCGAACGGTAGAGCGCGGACGCGTCTTAGATTTTCGTAGCCAGATCGAAGGCGGCACCGTTCGGGTCTTGATTGATCGCAAGCGCGCGCTCGCGGCCAATACGCACTTTACGATTGTTTGGGTGCTGGCAGGCGCTCTGTTCATGCTCGCGCTCTCCTTCGCATTCTTGCGCAATCAGGTCCGGTCTATCCTACGCCTTACCGAAGCGGCCAAAGCCTTTGGCCGGGGCCGCGACATGCCAGGCTTTCGACCAAGTGGCGCGACTGAAATCCGTGACGCAGCCCGCGCGGTGACGGACATGCGCGGTCGCCTAACCGCGTTTGCAGAACAGCGGACCGCGATGCTCGCCGGGGTGAGCCATGACCTGCGCACACCGTTGACGCGTCTCAAACTGCAACTCGCCATGATGGAGCAATCTGAAGAGATTACCGGTGCGCGCGCCGATCTCGACGATATGTCGAAAATGCT
>CAYNUI010000262.1:0-3430 GCA_964400185.1 uncultured Hyphomonas sp. | reverse complement strand
GCGCTGCCTTCTTTTGCCGGGGGCAAGGTGAGATCAATAGCGGTCACGGGCGGGGTGTCATAGAACAGATCGATCCGATCAATGAACGGGCCTGAGAGTCGCGCCTGGTATTGTTCAGCGCAGCGCGGGCCTTTGCGGCAATAGCCATCCCCCGCTCCGCCGCCACAACGGCAGGGATTCATGGCAGCGATCAGCTGGAACCGCGCCGGGTATTTCACATGCCGATTGGCGCGCGAAATTGTAACCTCGCCGTCCTCCAAGGGCTGGCGAAGACTGTCGAGCACTTGGGCCGAAAATTCCGGCAATTCATCCAGAAAGAGCACGCCATGATGGGCGAGCGAAATCTCACCAGGTCGTGCCCGAATGCCACCGCCAACCAATGCCGCCATAGAGGCCGAATGATGCGGCGCGCGGAAGGGCCGAATGCGTGACAGTTGCCCACGCTCAAGCAAGCCCGCGACGGACTGTATTTGCGACACATCGAGCAATTCTTCAGCTGAGAGGTCGGGCAACAGTCCTGGCAAGCGCTTGGCCAGCATGGATTTGCCAGACCCAGGCGGACCACAGAACAGGAGATTGTGTCCGCCAGCCGCAGCAATCTCTAAGACGCGTTTTGCGCCGTCTTGGCCTTTAACATCGCGCAGATTGAGTGCTGCCTGGGGCGCATCGATCTCTCCCGGCGGCGGGCAAGACAGCGGCGCGCGCCCGGTAAAATGATTGATCAAGCTGATCAGGTTTGGGGCGGCTAGATTGCCCGGACCCGCCCAGGCCGCCTCGGATCCGCAGACCTCAGGACAGATCAGCCGGAGGTCCATTTCCAAGGCTTTGACCGCCGCCGGTAAGATCCCGATGCAGGGTCCAAGCTGACCATCCAGCGAGAGTTCGCCGATCGCCGCGTGGCCGTCTAGAGCGTCATTCGAAACAATGCCCATGACCGCCATGACGCCGAGCGCGATGGCGAGATCATAGTGACTGCCTTCTTTGGGCAAGTCAGCGGGCGCGAGATTGACCGTGATCCGCTTTGGCGGCAGGGCGAGACCGATCGCGCTAAACGCCGCGCGCACGCGTTCCCGGCTTTCCGCCACCGCTTTGTCGGGGAGGCCGACAATCATGAAATAGGGATTGCCACTCGCCATATGGACTTGCACGTCTACGGCTTGGGCTTCGATGCCTTCAAAAGCAAATGTGGTAACGCGGGCAACCATAAGTGTTCCAATCTTTCCGTTACTTCTTAACAGAAAGACTAGAACAAAGAAAGAACGAATTTATACTTTTATTCGATCCGAATAACCGGCTCTTCATCGACCGATTCTTGAGGTTCAATTTCAGTTATACTTGTATCGATTTCCGGAACTTCAGCGAGGCCGCCGGATGTTCCGAGATCGGTGCCAAGATTAAATCCACCTGTCGACGCTGTACCGGTATCCGGCAGATCGAGATTGAAGCCGTCATTTGACGAGGCTCCGCTCTCTGAAATGTCTGCAGGCAGTTCGAGATTGAAGCTGCCACCGACATCATCGTCAGCGTCTGCGGTTAGGATTTCAGGCTCTTGCGCTTCGGCTTGAGTTTCAGCCGCTTGAGAGCAGGCTGTTCCGGCAAGTCCAAGAACAAAGAGCGATGCGATTGAAAGAGCTTTCATTTTCATGGCTCCATTTTTGGCCGTCAGGCTAGGCGTTGGCAAGCTTGTCTTGCACAACGTCCCAAAACATCGCCGCTGGATCGCGTCCTGTAAAGTCTCTGACCTGTTGGACGCCCGTTGGTGACGTATTATTGACCTCGGTTAAGAGGCCTCCGATCACATCAATGCCGACCAAGACCTGTCCGCGCGCCTTTAATTCCGGGCCGATCGCGGCACAGATGGCAAGATCGGCTTCGCTGAGATCGCTCGGCACGGCCGTCCCGCCAACCGCAAGATTTGAACGCGCATGGCCTTTGATCGGGACCCGATTGAACCCGCCAACGCATTCTCCATCGATCAGAATGATTCGCTTATCGCCCTCTGAGACGGCCGGCAAAAAGGCCTGAACAATCAAAGGCTCACGCGTCCGCCCGAGGAAGAGATCAATCAATGGATTGAAATTGCTGTCCTCCGGTTTGACCCGGAACACGTCGCCGCCGCCAAAGCCATAAAGAGGTTTGACGATCACATCCTTGTGCGTTTCACGGAAGGCCGCGATTTCAGCCCGGTCGCGCGAGATCAGCGTCGGCGGCATAAATTCCGGCACCAGAAGCGGATACAGCTTTTCCGGACCTGAACGCACGTGTTCCGGATCGTTGAGGACCAGTGTGTCCGGCTTAAGCAGCTCCAAGATATGACAGGCCGTAATGTAGGCCATGTCAAAGGGCGGGTCCTGCCGCATCAGAACGACATCGACATCTTCGCGCAGGTCGAGCGCAATACGATCCTTAAAGGTCGCAGGATTGCCAGGCACGCGCTGAACCGTCATCGGCCGGGCAAAGGCGGTGATCCGGCCTTCCGAATAGGTCAGGTTCTCGGGCTGATACTCAAACAGCTCTGCGCCGATTTTCTGGGCCGCTTCCGCGAGTGCGAATGTCGTATTGGACTCGACCGCCGCTGTTTCAAGCGGATCAGTTTGAATGGCGACGCGCAAGCTCATGGCGGCTCCTCATATTGGCAGAGGCCTATATGAGGATGTGCGCTGAGATTGCAAAGGTATTGTTTCGACTAGGATTAGCTGCCGGGTCCGCCGAGCAGTTCGCCGCCATCAAACTCGGCCTTGGTGGCCGGTGTATAAGGGACGATCTCACCGCGTTTGTTGCGCAGGCGGACATAAGAGACAACTTGATTGACGCCGCCGACCAAGCTCGCTTCTTGCGCTGCTTTTTCAAGCTCATCCGGGGTGCGCGCAACGCCCAGCAAATAGACCGTTCCGCCATAGGTTTCGACATTGAAATTGTTCGCCTGGACGCTGGAAGAGCCAAGCAGACGGGCCCGCACGCGGGTTGAGATTAATTCGTCCGACGCATTTGAGAAGAACCCGCCTGGCGACTCAATCCGGATCTCATTGGCGACATCATCGGCCCGCTTCACACCCCACGCAATGCTTTCGGCTTTGAGGCGAAGTTCAGGCGTTTGCACGCGGCCAGACAGCAGAACCAATCCGCCGGCCACTTCAACATCAACTTCCCCGAGGCCGCCATTCGCGATCAGACGGGACTTAATTTCGTTTGAGACCGCTGCATCGTCCAAAGCCTCTCCAAAAGAGCGCTCCTGCGTGGCGGTCACAGCGCCGGCGCCTGCTGCGCCAACAATCGCGGTCGCGCATCCGCTTACGGTTGGTAGGAGGGCAAGAAGGCTCAAACTGGCGATGATACGGGACATATCTCAAAATTCCTCAGGCAGGTTACAGCACGGCAATAGACAAGGGATTGGGCGATAATGCGGCATCAATCAAGGGCGCCAATAGTC
>CAYNUI010000261.1:0-3441 GCA_964400185.1 uncultured Hyphomonas sp. | reverse complement strand
TCACCACCGCCAATGACGAAGTCGCTCAAGCCGTTGATCTTTGTGACCCAGAAGAGCTCACCCGCCTGCGCGCTTATCTCGACCACCAATTGGAAAGTCTGCAAGGGGCGGTCTCCAAGCTTGCGAACAAGCTTCAACGCCGCTTGATGGCGCAGCAGAACCGGTCTTGGTCTTTCGATCTGGAAGAGGGCGTCCTGGATACCGCGCGACTGACACGGGTCATCACAGACCCAACCGCGCCGCTGAGCTTCAAACAAGAAGACGACAGCAATTTCCGCGACACGGTGGTGACGCTGCTCTTGGATAATTCCGGCTCGATGCGCGGACGTCCGATCATGGTGGCAGCTTTGTGCGCCGATATTCTCGCCCGTACGCTGGAACGGTGCGGGGTGAAGGTTGAGATTCTAGGCTTCACGACAAAGGCTTGGAAAGGCGGAATCAGTCGCGAGGATTGGGTTAAAGCTGGCAAACCTGCAGGCCCCGGCCGTCTCAATGACTTGCGCCACATCGTTTACAAATCAGCTGACGCCCCGTGGCGCCGGGCTCGCAAGAATCTCGGTCTGATGATGCGTGAGGGACTGCTGAAAGAGAACATTGATGGCGAAGCCCTGCTTTGGGCCCATGATCGCCTGATGGGACGGGCAGAACAACGTAAGATCCTCATGGTGATCTCAGATGGCGCGCCGGTCGACGATTCAACTCTGTCGGTCAATGTCGGCAACTATCTCGAACGCCATTTGCGTCAGGTGATTGAGGAGCTCGAAACCCGCTCACCAATTGAGCTTATCGCCATCGGTATCGGCCATGATGTCACCCGCTACTATAAGCGCGCGGTGACGATTGTTGACGCTGAGCAATTGGGCGGTGCGATGACAGAACAACTCGCAAGTTTGTTCGATGAGAATGGCGAAGCACCGAAACCGGAAGCCATGGCGGTTCCACCTCTAACGCGTGAAACCACCCGTCCGGGCGGTGCAACCTCTGGCGCAAGTGCCGGAGCCCCGCGCTATGGCGGCCCAAAAGTTGGATCTGGGCGCGACGTTCGCCGCACAAGAATGTGATTTTCTTCACGAACCTGCCCTATTTCTGCGCTTAAGCGAGCCTAGAAGAGGATCCAGATGCGCTTTCTTTCCATCATCGCTGTGTCCGCGCTTGCCGCCTGTACTGCTGCCGACGTCCAATCGCCAGAACCGCTCGAACGCGAGACGGCCAGCGTCTGGGCGTGGGATGATCATTTCGCGGATCTGCAAGAACGATCGTGCCCGACGGGTGAAACCTATTTGCGCGCGCAATCCATCCAAGTCCGTGTGATCGAGGCAGAGCGAGGGTCTGAACAGGCTCAGCTGAAGAGCCTCACCGGAATGACCTTGGCCGGGGCGTGGCAGCTCAAGTCGGATGAGCCGAATTTCGGAGGTCTATCCGGCGTGGAAGTGCTGCGGTCTGGTTCGCTCCTCACCGTAAGCGATGCTGGCGCCTTCATCTGGATCGGCGTGGATCCCGACACGGGCGCACCGGATGGCATCGGATCCATCGCCTATATGCGCAGTGAGGATGGCAACTTTTTCCCCACCAAGCTCGCAGCCGATGCTGAGGGCTTGAGCCTGCGCGATGGCCTCGCCATGGTGAGTTTTGAACGCGACCATCGGATCGAAGCCTTCAATCTCGAACGCTGTGGGTCAGCGGCACGAGGCGCGCGCGTGGTTACTTTTGATGGCGTCGTCGACGGCCGTCGGATCGACAATAATCGTGGTGCAGAAGGGTTGATGATTTCCGGCGATACGCTTGTCGCGGGTTTCGAAACTCACCATTCGGGCGGTTCGCCAGTGGTTGAAATCATGGACGATGGTTCGGTGACGCTGCAGCGCTATACAGAGCAAGCCGGTCTCTATGTCCTGACCGGCATGGATCAAGCCGACGGGCTGACCGCCACGATTTTCAGAGCCTATGATCCGGCCCGTGGTCCGCGCGTGATCTTGCAAGTGGATGGCCCGGAGGGCCGGATCGCTGAAGCGCATTTCAAAAAGCCTCTTCCGGTCGACAATTTCGAGGGCGTCGCCATCAGCACCAACCCAGAAGGCAAACCCCGAATCTGGGTGATCTCAGATGATAATTTCAGCCGTGACCAGCGCACGCTTTTATTGGCTTTAGATTTGGACGAAATGCCTTAAGTCGATCCCGCATGGGGCATGATCCAATATTTTGGGCCGTTGCGGTCTTTTCCGTTCTGATCACCGGCGTCTCGAAAGGCGGCTTTGGCGGCCTTGCTTTGCTGGCGGTTCCTCTAATGGCGCTGGTCATTTCGCCCGTTCAAGCCGCAGGCATCATGCTGCCCATTCTGATCGTGATGGATTGGGTCGGTGTTTGGACCTATCGCAAGTACTGGGACCGAAAAGTCTTAGTTCTGCTCCTGCCCGGAGCCGTGCTCGGCATTGTCGCAGGCGGGCTTCTGGCAGGCTTTGTAGATGATCAAGCGGTACGTGTCGTGGTCGGCGCCATTGCAGTTTTGTTTCCAATCTACGCCGTTTTGAAACCGTCTGGCGGCGATGCCTGGATTAAGAACAATCGCTCGCTCGGCGTGGTATCTGGGACCGTGGCTGGGTTTACGAGTTTTGTTGCGCATGCGGGCGGCCCGCCATTCCAGGCCTACACAATCCCCCAAAAACTTGAGCCGCGGATTTTTGCCGGCACCGCCGTGATGTTCTTTTTCGTCGTCAATTTCGTGAAGGTCTTGCCCTACGCCATGCTCGGACAGTTTGATCGGGAGAACCTGACGACCTCGCTGATCTTGATTCCCATCGCACCTATTGGCGTTCTGTTTGGGGCCTGGCTGGTCAAGCGAATCGACCAAACGCTTTTCTACCGTATTCTCTATGCGTTGATCTTTTCGGTCGGGCTGAAGCTCTTATGGGACGGCTTTGTCGGTTAGTTGCCTTTGATGAGATCAATCAAAGCGATGGCCTCATAGCTTGCCCAGTCGGCTTCACCCTCCAATTTGGCGATCTTTGCGCCCGCGTCATCATACAAAATTGTGGTCGGAAACCCGCCGCTCGCGCCGGTATCATAGACGATGTTCCAGCCATCTGGGCCCGGTGTCAGCGTGTAAAAATCGAGCACACCGCCAGAGAGCTCTTGCAAGCGCTGGGTGGCATACTCGGTATCCGCCGGTTCATCGACACTGATCGCGATGACTTTGAACGCCTCATCACCGCGTGCGGTCTGCAGCGCCGCGAGAGACGGCATTTCGCGCTCGCAGGGGCCGCACCAGGTGGCCCAGAAATTGATCAACACCGCTTGGCCTTGAAAGTCCTGCAGCGTGACGCTTGCGCCGTCTGCGTCTAGGAACGCTGTGGTCGGTGCGGGCGCGCCTTTTTCGCTCGTATCGAGCTTGATCAGCGACCCAATTGCGAGTTTTGCCACAGGGTCGCGGTTACTTCCCTTTGA
>CAYNUI010000260.1:0-3449 GCA_964400185.1 uncultured Hyphomonas sp. | reverse complement strand
CGGAATGTTGAAGGCGGCGGTTCGCTGACCATTGTTGCGACAGCCCTGATCGATACTGGCTCGCGCATGGACGAGGTCATCTTTGAAGAGTTTAAAGGCACCGGTAACTCTGAGATCGTGCTTGATCGTAAAGTCGCTGACAAGCGGACCTTCCCAGCCATCGACATTATGAAGTCGGGCACGCGGAAAGAAGAGCTGATCACGGACAAGGCGCAGCTTCAAAAAATCTATGTCTTGCGCCGCATCTTGAACCCGATGGGCACTGCTGATGCGATCGACTTCCTGCTTGATAAGCTGAAGCAGACCAAGACGAATGATGAATTCTTCGAAGCAATGAAGAACTAGGCATGTCACATCGCCGGGACACAATATGTGCTCTGGCGAGTGGTGCGCCGCCCTCTGCCATTTCGACGATTCGAATTTCCGGGCCTTCGGTTTCGGACATTATTGCTGCGCGCCTCTCGCGCACGTCTCTCGTCCCGCGCCATGCGACACTCGTGGATCTCTTCTCGGAGACAGGGGATAAAGTGGATGAAGGCTTGGCCGTCTTTATGCCGGGGCCTGCGAGTTATACCGGCGAAGATACGGTCGAGCTCTCTCTTCACGGTGGCCGGATAATAACCGAACTCGCCTTGAAATCGATCATGAGCGCAGGCGCGAGACTGGCAGAACCTGGAGAGTTTACCCGCCGCGCTTTTGAAGCTGGAAAACTCGACCTTACCCGCGCCGAAGCGGTGGCCGATCTCATTGATGCAGAAACCGAAGCGCAACACGCCCAAGCCCTTAAACAAATGGATGGCGCGTTGGAGTCACTTTATTCGGATTGGCGCGAACAGCTAACCGAATGCCTTGCGCTCCTGGAAGCGAGCATCGACTTCCCGGATGAAGAAGATGCCCCCGACCGCGTCGACGGCCCGGTCCGAAACAAGCTCGAGACGCTCAAAGCCAGTCTCAAAACAGCGCTGGAAGAAGGCAATATTACCGAGCGGATCCGCGATGGATTCAAAATCGCGATCCTTGGAAAGCCAAATGCGGGGAAATCCACGCTCCTCAATCAATTGGCAAAACGCGACGCTGCCATCGTGACGGACATACCTGGCACGACCCGGGATGTGGTTGAAGTCAGACTGACCCTTGGCGGCTATTTGGTGTGGATTTCAGACACAGCCGGTTTGCGTGAGACTGATGATGTTGTTGAAGCGGAAGGCGTTCGCCGCGCCTTAAAAGCCGGGGAGGCCGCGGATATCCGGATCTGGCTTTATGATGGCCGGGAAGACTTCGTGTCGGACCACGTCCAACCGAATGATTTGGTGGTCGCCAACAAAAAAGACTTGGTCGCACCCGAACATGTTTCACGTGAAACACTCCAAATCTCCGCCAAAGATGGAGACGGCATTGAAGCGGTCGAATCGGCGTTGAAGTCCAAACTCAGTGATCTAACGCAAAATGTTGGCGCACCCATCATCACCCGCGCGCGTCACCGGCAGGGGATTGAACGCGCTTTGACCCATCTCGAACAAGCGTCGTCGCATCTCCATTCCGGGATCGGCGCGGAATTCACCGCGGAAGAAGTTCGGCTATCCAGCCGCGAACTTGGAACGCTGACCGGGCATGTCGATCCAGAATCGGTTCTCGGCGCTGTCTTTTCTTCCTTTTGCATCGGCAAATAGTCTGTTTCTGCGCCGCTGAATATTATATGAGGCGTCCGAGCAAAGGCGCGAACCCATGTCTGAGACCACAGATTTTGATGTCATTATCGTTGGCGGCGGCCATGCCGGATGCGAAGCCGCGTCTGCGGCGGCCCGAATGGGCGCGCGTACGGCTTTGGTGACTCATAAGATCGCGACGATTGGCGAGATGTCTTGCAATCCAGCAATTGGCGGGCTCGGCAAAGGCCATTTGGTGCGAGAGATCGACGCTTTAGATGGGTTGATGGCCCGCGTCTCAGACGTTTCCGGCATTCAGTTCCGGATGCTTAATCGCTCAAAAGGCCCCGCTGTTTGGGGTCCGCGCGCGCAGATTGATCGGAAACTCTATCGCGAAGCGATGCAGAAAGAGATCCTCAACCACGAAAATCTCACTGTCATTCAAGACGGGGTCGAGGATTTGATCGTCTCGGATAATCGCGTGAGCGGTGTGGTCGGAGAGTCGGGTAAAACCTATTCCGCAACCGCGGTGGTGATTACGACGGGCACTTTTTTGAAAGGGATCATCCATCGCGGCGCCGAGCGGATCCCCGCCGGGCGCGTGGGAGAGAAACCCGCCATTGGTTTGGCAGATCGGCTTTATGCGCTTGACCTTCCAATGGCGCGATTAAAAACCGGAACGCCGGCGCGGCTGAATGGAAAGACGATTGATTGGGATCGTCTCGAAATGCAGCCGGCCGATGAGCGGCCCATTCCGTTTTCCTATCTCACAGACGAGATTGAGGTGCCGCAAGTTTCATGTGGAATAACCTACACGAATGCGGACGCTCACGAGATTATCGCTGAGAATATCAAACAGTCGGCTGTTTATTCCGGCGCGATTGCGGGGCGCGGCCCGCGCTATTGCCCGTCTGTCGAAGACAAAATCCATCGCTTCCCTGAAAAGACGCGCCATCAAATCTTCCTCGAACCTGAGGGCCTGGACGACGACACGGTCTATCCGAACGGGATTTCGTCGTCTTTGCCGCGCGAGGTCCAGGATGATTTCATCCGGAAGATTGAAGGGCTCGAAAAGGTCGAGGTCTTCGAATACGGCTACGCCATCGAATATGATTATGTCGATCCGCGCGCTTTGGATTCAGGGCTTCAAGTCAAAGCGCTTCCTGGACTGTTTCTCGCCGGTCAGATCAATGGCACGACTGGATATGAAGAAGCCGGCGCGCAAGGCTTGGTCGCGGGATTGAATGCGGTGCGTTATTCACGCGGCGAACCGAATGCACTTTTTGATCGGGCTGAAGCCTATATCGGTGTTTTGATCGATGATCTGGTGACGCGCGGCGTAACTGAACCGTATCGAATGTTCACCTCACGCGCAGAGTACCGCCTATCTCTGCGATCCGATAATGCTGATCAGCGCCTGACGGCCCGAGGAGTCGAGCTTGGTTTGGTCGGCAAAACCCGCGCGGAGATTTTCCACGTGAAACAGGCCGACTTAGAAAACGGCCGGAAAATCCTCCAATCGGCGTCTATGACTCCAAACGAGGCGCAAAAACTCGGATGGAAGGTCAATCAGGATGGCCAACGTCGAAGCGCTTGGGATTATCTCGCCTATCCGACCATCGACATGGCCGCGATCGAATCCGGTTTTCCCGAAGTTGCGGCTTTGAGCGATGAGATAAAAGCGCAACTCGAGATCGAAGCGATGTATGCCGGATATATTGAGCGCCAGAAAGATGATGTCGAAGCGCTTCGCCGAGAAGAATCTTTGGAGCTGCCGCGCGATTTGGACTATGCGGCGGTCGG
>CAYNUI010000259.1:287-3459 GCA_964400185.1 uncultured Hyphomonas sp. | reverse complement strand
TCACGATCCACGCATAATACATGGACCAACACAGCGCCATCGCCATGGCGAGCAAGACCCATTGGCGCATTTCTCGTTGGACGAAGTCTCGAACCACAAACACCAATCCGGTGACCAGCGTGAGGGGGTGCAGCATTAGCCCCAATGGATCTGGTGTGTCGGCTGGAAAGATGAACGAGAAGAGATCACTTTCAGAGCCCGTCCAAGGCCCAACAAATTGAATGTTTGGCACGACACCAAAGGACCAATTCAAAAACGGGATCATCATCACATAGATGATCGCCCATATCCGCCCACCTAAACGCCAAAGAATCGCGACAGAGACCGCCAAACCCAATAGAACTGGGATAAGATAGCCCGGGCGATTATTGGTCAGGATCGCGACGAACGTATCCCAGAAAGCAAGAAGCATAGAGGTCCTACCTGATTCAGTCGAAGAGTTGCTCTTAAAGCGCAAACCGGCTTATGGCCAGCGGGGCAACGTAGAGAGTTTGGAGGCGCTCATGACGACATCGGTAAAGCTCTGTCTGATCGTCGCGCGGGCCAAAAATGGCGCGATTGGCAAAGACGGTGATTTGCCCTGGCGCTTGTCTGACGACCTCCTCCATTTCAAGCGGACAACCAAAGGCTGCCCGGTGATCATGGGCCGTAAAACCTGGGAAAGCCTGCCCTACAAACCGCTACCGGGCCGAGACAATCTCGTGCTCAGCCGTGATGGAAACTATGCCCTCCCGCAAGCGCGCGTGTTTACCTCAATGGAGGCCGCGATTGCGACCGGCAAGTCTCTCGCGGTCGCAGCGGGTCGGTCCGAGTGCTTCATTGTCGGTGGCGAGACCATTTATGGTGCCGCCCTGCCCTTCGCCGACCGCCTCTACATAACCGAGGTCGACACGGAGATTGAGGGCGATGCGTTCTTTCCAGACTTTGATGAAACAGCGTACCAAGAGGTCGAGCGACGGGCGATCGCAGCCGATGAAAAGAACCAATATGACTATGTGATCCGGACTCTGGATCGCCTCGCGTAACGCTTGCACGCTTCCAATCCAGTCGTCAGACTGCCTCCCAAACGGAGGAGCGATCATGGATTTCGAACTCGTCGCAGAAGGCCTCGCCTTTCCAGAAGGCCCCGTCTGGATGGAAGACGGCTCGATCATTCTGGTTGAGATCGCCAAGGGTGCGATCACCCGGATTTGGGGCGACGACAAAAGGGAGGTGATCGCGACGCCCGGCGGTGGACCAAATGGCGCTGCGATTGGCCCGGATGGCGCGCTCTGGGTCTGTAATAATGGCGGGTTCAAATACCATGAACGTAACGGGCTGCTCATCCCCGGTCATTGCCCGGATGACTATTCTGGCGGACGGATCGAACGCGTTGATCTCAGCACAGGCAAAGTCGAGCGCGTGCTAGATACCGTCGAAGGCCATCCTCTAAAAGGTCCAAACGATTTGGTTTTCGATCGTTCCGGCAACCTCTATTTCACTGACCATGGTAAAACGTATCCTCGCCAACGTGACTTTGGCGGCCTGTTCTTCCTCGCCAACGGCGCAAGTGAGGCAGTTGAGCTGGATCATCACCATACTTCGCCAAATGGCGTAGGGCTCTCACCGGATGAGACCACAGTCTATATGGCGGACACCATGACGTGTCGCCTCTGGGCCTTCGATCTTGCGGCTCCAGGAGAGATCGAGCGCGCCAGCCCGTTCAATCTCGGCCGCGTCGTGGCGACCATGCCGGACCTTCAATACTTTGACAGTCTCGCCGTCGCGGCGTCTGGCAATGTTTGTGTGGCGACCATCCTAAATGGCGGCATCACCACAATCACACCCGACGGGGCACACAGCCATATCGCTTTCCCGGATCCGTTCGTGACCAATATCTGCTTTGGTGAAGAGGGGCTGGGTCAAGCCTGGGTCACGCTTTCAGGCACAGGAAAACTGGCCAAGTGCACTTGGCCAGAACCAGGTCTTAAACTGAATTATTACGCTTAGAAAAGCAGGCTTATTTCAGCACCGCTCGGAAGCTGATCTTACCGGTAGATGCCGCCGGAATAGGCTCCGCGAACGCCCACTTGATGTGCGTGATCTCATCTGCGACCGCGAGACGCGCGCCATCTTCGCCCGCCACAACCAAGCTGTCACGGTCGGTGAAATTCGCGCCGCCATCAACTGAATAGGTGATCGTGCTTGGCGTACCGCCAGCTGAGGTTTCGATATAAGTCACAGCTTCGGGGACGGGCATGACGAGGCTCACAGCCTCTGCAGGCTCAGAGCCTTCATTCGCATAAGACAGGCTGTAGCGAACCTCATCGCCAGGCGCCACTTCCTCGGCAAGCGCGTAAGTCCGCACTTCATTGCCGCTCGCATCAACGGAGACCGTCGCCACTTCGACGACCTGCTCAGCCTTCAATCCATTCGCAAAAGCGGGAGTAGCCAACGCGCCAAACAGGGTCAGCGCCATCGCGGTTGCACGCAGCATATCAAATCTCCAAGAGCATTTTTCTCGTTATGCCCGGAACCATGCGCGGTTTCGATTAAGTAGTGTTTAATGGGGGTGAGATGGCGATCCCGGCGCGATTTGAACGCGCGACCCGATAGGTTAGTACCCTCTATCTAAGCTTTTAAGCTCTGAGAGTATGCCTTCCACCTCCTCTAGGTCCGAAATGACTTCGGACAACGCAGTCCTGTCTGAACGACTCAAAGTAACATCTTTGCGGTAAGTCCGGCCACTAAAGCGAATAGTGGCATCGCGCGCGACAGACAGGCTTCTAAGCACCGATATTTGCGATTCGGTTGGCGAAACATCGACCCACTCCCAGATTGTTCCGCCGCTGTTATCTCTATCCACCTCATACGACTTAACTGAAAGAAGCGTGCGTACCTCCCCGTCGGAGAATGCCCGAACTTGGTCGAAGAACAACCAGTCATCGGCAGTGTACACCACCCTAAGCCTGGCGTAGGCAGTCTGGTCACTGATGCCCAAATAGAGATATATGGCACTCCTGTCGCTTAGATAGCGGGGGGATCTTGGGTGATAATAAAATTTGGTCGATGAGAATTTGTCGGTATCAGCGCGGTACTTTGAAAGAATGGCGCGCTGTCTTTTTTGAAGATGTTCTATGCGCTGCAGCTTTATAGATTGCCGCTGTTGCGATACGTTTTCCCTATAGTTGGA
>CAYNUI010000259.1:0-277 GCA_964400185.1 uncultured Hyphomonas sp. | reverse complement strand
TTCGTGATCGCATCAGTTGCAGGGATTGGAAGAACCAACTGGAGAGTTTTTTCTTCCAACAGTTCGATGCCTTGCTCACTCGATCCAAATGCGCGTTTAGCCGAGAGGAAGTCGGCTCTAACCGTGTTTAGTTTTTCCTCTAAATTTTTATCTGGGCTTTCTAAAACTGTGACTAGCTTTTCAACGCTCTTAGAAAAAGCTTCGTCTTGCAATCGCTTGAACTGAACCCGTTGGGTAGGGTCTTTGATTGGTTTGCTCGCAGCGATGTAGGTCTTCA
>CAYNUI010000258.1:0-3481 GCA_964400185.1 uncultured Hyphomonas sp. | reverse complement strand
AAGGCGTCTTTTTGCTTGGAAAGCGGGCGCACGCGGGACTCGAGAAATTGATAAATTTGATCCGCGACGTCGATCCCGGTTGAGGTCTCAATGCCTTCCAGACCCGGCGAAGAATTGACCTCAAGCACTTTAGGACCAGTCTCAGACTGCAACAGATCAACACCAGCCACCTTCAGCCCGAGCACACGCGCGGCTTTGCGCGCGGTTTCGCGCTCGACTTTGGTCAACTTGACGGGCTCCGCTGTTCCGCCCCGATGCAAGTTGGAGCGAAACTCACCTTCCGCGGCGCGGCGGCGCATCGCCCCTACCACACGGTTGCCAATCACAAAGCACCTGACATCTGCCCCGGCTGCTTCGGCCACGAATTGTTGAACGAGGAAGTTTGCTTCCAGTCCCCGGAAAGCATCGACAAGACTCTCGGCCGCCTTTCGGGTCTCAGCCAAGACCACGCCTCGGCCCTGGGTCGATTGCAAAAGCTTAACCACAACCGGCGCGCCACCGGCGAGCGCGATGAGGTCTTTTGTGTCCTTCGGCGAGCTTGCAAAGGTCGTGAGCGGCATCCCAATATGCGCATCCGATAAGAGTTGATGGGCAAGCAGTTTATCCCGGCTCGCGATGATCCCGTTGGCGGTGTTTAAGCAATACGCGCCAGTGCTCGCGAATTGGCGCAGCACTGCAGTGCCATAGGCGGTGATCGACGCGCCGATGCGAGGGATCACGGCATCATAGTAGGGTAGGCTCTCGCCATCATAGTGAACTTCAGGCCGCAATCCACCAATCCGCATATAGCAGCGGTTGGTATCGATGACCTCTACAATGTGACCACGGGCCTCACCAGCTTCGACGAGACGCCGGCTCGAATAAGTGTTGGGCTCACGAGACAAAAGCGCGATCCGTAGCGGGCGCCGAACGGGTTTTCGTTTGGGTAGCGATTTATACGCGTCGAAGCTCAAAACGGGCTGTGCGAAGGACTCATTTGGATCAACCACCATGTCATCGTCAATCGCCTGGCGACCGAGCAACATTCGGTAGGCCATGTTCTCACGATTTGTGAGCGTGATCTGGATGGGCCAGGTGCGTCCGCCCATTTTTGCGGTCGTTTCGATCACAAAGCGAAGTTCGGTTTCACCGTTTGAACTGGTCACATCTCGCCGGTCCACCACGCGTGCAGAACAGGTGAGTTCGAGATTGGGATTCTTTGGATCTGGCTGAATGAGAAACCGGACTTGAGGATTGTTCGAAGGCCCAAACGGCTCGATTTCAACGGCGTGCAAAGCCGAAGTTTTCGCGCCGGTATCGACCTTCGCTTTAATCGCGGGCAATCCTAATTCAGGCAGGTCAATCCATTCTTCCCAACCAAGTGTGAACGTCTCGGACATATCGTTGTTTCCCAAGAAAGAGCTGGCGCGCTTTAGCGGTTAATTCGCGAAGCGCAAACGAAAACAATCACGTTCAAGGACGCAATTGAATGCGCTTGAGTCCACGTTCGCAACTATCGCGAACGACACTTTCATCAGTCATTTTCGAAGAAGAATCCTTTGAGGCTATCGCGGCGATTGCGACGCCGACTATTTGGGATGGCCAAAAATTCGGAAGATACATGGGCTTGTCGTGCTCTTTTAGGTGCACGTCGCGCAGGGCCCTTTTTCTTGAGACCGCTCATACGCGTATTCCTTTTAAGACACCGCTATATGCGGCACTTAAAGCATACACCTTTTTTACGGGTGGAGCACCAAAAAAGTGGAGGCTTTCGAGCGCGCCAAATCTACTCCGCCTGCTTCATGTCTTCGATTTCAGCAAAATACGCTTTCAAGTCGCGTTTGATCTCCGGTGCTAAAATATAGAGGCCAATCAGGTTCGGGATGGCCATGACGAAAATCAGGGCGTCTGCGAAATCCAAGATCGCTTCCAATTTTACCGCGGCGCCGATGACGATAAAGGCGCAGAAGATGAGGCTGAACGTGTGTTCCTTGCTGCGGCCTTCACCAAACACATAGGTCCAGGCGCGCGTGCCATAATAGGCCCAGGCGAGCATGGTCGAGAAGGCAAACAGGATGGCGGCAATCGACAGCGGAATGGGTGACCAGGAAATTTTCGATTCAAAGGCCGCGGTCGTGAGCTCAATGCCTTTCAGGTCGCTGGATGTGAATGTCTCTGGCGGGAAGGTGGTGATGATGACCAAACCAGTGAGCGTGCAGATCACAACCGTGTCGATGAACGGCTCGAGCAGGCCGACAAAACCCTCGCTCATCGGCTTGTCGGTTGCTACCGCAGAATGCGCAATCGCGGCAGAGCCGATGCCGGCCTCGTTGGAAAACGCGGCGCGCTGGAAGCCGATGATCATGATCCCTAGAATGCCCCCGAAGGCCCCGGACGGCGTGAAAGCGCCGGTGAAGATCGAGCCGACCGCTGCTGGCAAGTTTGCCGCATTCAGCGCGATCACGGCGAGCGCACCGACAATGTAAAGCACGACCATGAACGGGACGAGGCGCGAGGTCACGCTGGCGATCGATTTGATGCCGCCGAGGATGATCAAGGCGACGAGCGCCGCGAGGCCAATGCCGACCATCCAACCATTCCCGCTAAGAGGCCCGGTCTCACCGCCAGTGACTTGTAGGAGTTGGACATAGGCCTGATTGGACTGGAACATGTTGCCGATGCCGAGGCAGCCAATGATGATGCTGATCGCGTAAAACAAGCCCAGAAACTTGCCCAGCGATGGCAGGCCGCGAGCCGCGAGCCCGGCGCGCAGATAATACATAGGCCCGCCTGAGACCGAGCCATCTGCATTCACCTGGCGATACTTTACCCCCAGCGTGCACTCGACGAGCTTTGTCGTCATTCCGACCAGCCCCGCGACGATCAGCCAGAAAATAGCGCCCGGACCGCCAATGGATACGGTGATCGCGACGCCAGCGATGTTCCCGATCCCGACCGTGCCAGAGACGGCTGCCGTGAGCGCTTGGAAATGGGTGATCTCGCCTTCGCTGTCCGGCTTTGCATATTTGCCGCGCACCACGTTCACCGCATGGCCGAAGCCTCGAATATTGATGAAACCGAGATAGACGGTGAAGAAACACGCGCCAAAGATCAGCCAGCAAACGATCAACGGCACATCCGATCCGGCGATCGTGACACTATAAAAAATGAAAGCGGAGAGGGCGTCGGTTACCGGTTGGACAAATTCATTGATGATGCTGTCCAAGCTTTGCGTGTTCGACATAAAGTTCCCTCACCCTCGTTCCGATCACGCATACCGTTTCGGAACCCAGGAGCCCCGTCAACCGTCAGAGGTGTTTTCCGATGGGAGGAGCGACATGGGGAATCCTGGCCCTCGAAAATTCTCGGCGGGAATTTTCTCGGCGATGCGCGCGTGAAACCCTGGCAGCTTCGACCAGTGCAGACCGGGTCTTAAATGGTGCGCGGTGTGATAACCCAAATTGCCGGTCAGGATATTGTACCAGCGATGCATGATATTGTT
>CAYNUI010000257.1:0-3499 GCA_964400185.1 uncultured Hyphomonas sp. | reverse complement strand
GGCTCCAAAGCCATGGAGGCATCTGATCTTCTGCGAGGTCTCCCGATCTCAGCGGGAGAGCGGTTCGCATGAACAATCTCTGGATCCGCCCCGTCACAGAAGACGATGCTGCGACGGTTACAGAACTAACTAATGCGGCTTTTGGTACGCCGGAAGAAGCGCAGATCATCACCCAGCTCGCCAAAGACGGCGACAGCCTTGCATCTCTTGTCGCGCACAATGATCGCGAGATTCTAGGACATATTCAGTTCTTCAAAGTCCTTGTGGACGGCGAAGATATCGCCTGCGGGCTTGGTCCGGTTTCCGCGCGACCTGACGTGCAAAAGCGTGGCATTGGCGCGGGGCTTATTCGCTTTGGCCTGACCTTGATGGAAGGGGCAGGGCGCACGCACTGTTTCTTGCTTGGCCACAAAGAGTATTATCCACGCTTTGGGTTTTCTGCAGAGCTTGCGGCGCAATTCGAAAGTCCTTGGTCTGGACCACATTTCATGGCGAAAAAGCTCACGGATACTGGTCCCGAGAGCGGCAAGCTGACCTATCCGGCAGCGTTCGGAGCGTAAGCCATGCAGCGCTATAAGATCACGATCGAATATGATGGCCGGCCCTATTTTGGGTGGCAGCGCCAGGACGGTCAGCCTTCGGTTCAGCAGGCGCTGGAAGAGGCTGCGGCCAAACTCGATGGCGCGCCGGTTTTGATGCAGGGTGCCGGGCGAACGGATCGCGGCGTGCATGCGACGGGGCAAGTGGCGCATTTCGATCTGCAAAAACCCCGTCCCATCCGCAAAATTGCCGACGCGCTGAACTTTCATTTGCGCCCAGAACCGGTGGCGGTTTTGAACGCCGAAGAAGTTGATCCCGATTGGAATGCCAGATTTAACGCGACGCTGCGGGCCTATCGTTATGTCATCATCAATCGCCGAGCCGACCTCACGGTCGATAAAGGCCTTGCCTGGCGAGTGCCGTTTCAGCTGGAGGCCGGCGCTATGGACCGGGCCGCAAAAGCGCTGATTGGCCAGCACGATTTCTCAACCTTCCGCGATGCCGAATGCCAAGCCAAACATCCGATCCGAACGCTCGATAAAATTGATGTCGCGCGCTATGGCGATGGCATCGAAGTGACGGTTGAAGCGCAAAGCTTCTTACATCGTCAGGTCCGATCGATTGTCGGTTCCTTGGTCGAAGTGGGGCGCGGCGTTCAGAACGAAGACTGGATCGGCGACATCTTGGACGCGAAAGACCGCACCGCGTGCGGGCCGGTGGCGCCGCCAGATGGCCTCTTCTTAGAGCGCGTGGAATATTAGCGCCTCAAGTCCAGCCTTCGAATAAAGGAGCGACGGTGCCGAGCGTGGCGCGCATCTCCTCTAAGTCCGGAGTCTCGTTCTCGATGCCATAGCCGAAATCTTCGTTCGGACCGATATTTTGCAGGATCAAGCCATCGCCGCGCGACAGCACATAGGCACCATTATAGACCAGGCCATACCGCGCTTCCGGTTGTGGTGGCAGCCAATTTATCTGACCCCGCACCGGCACAAGATCCTCTGCGCCCCACAAAGTTTTGGCGCCATAGCCAGTACAGTTCAGAATGACGGGTTCTGGCAGGCTGAGCGCCGCGGCACGATCTGGAAAGTCTTTGCGGATGAGGCGGCCCCCGTGGGCGAGAAAATCTCGAACAATGCGATCAGTATAAGCGGCGATGTTGAAAGCGATCCCAGCGCCCTCACGGACAGAGGCGACCGGAAAGCGGTGGGCGTCGTCGGGTAGCGTTTTCCCGCTCGGTCCGAGATCGCGGATCCGGCTCCACAGGTGCAAGAAATCATGGGTTTCTGGAATGCGTTCCCGCGGCTCGTTCGACCGCAGTGAATAGAAAGGCACATATTCGATCGGCTGTCCGACCGAGCCGATGAATTGCAGATGGGTTGCGTAAGCGCTGCGGGTCCAGGCCTCCCAGGTATCGCCGAACCCATCAGGTACGGCAGAGTGCAGACCGATCCGGCTGCTCGGCGACCAGACACCCGTCGCGCGCGCCGAGCGTGTTTCGCGGGGCAAGTCTTTGGCATAGATCGTCACTTGGACGCCGTGTTGGACAAGTCTCAGCGCGGTGGTGAGCCCGATCACACCCGCGCCAATCACCGCGAACTCCCGTGCCTGCGTGTCTTTCGCAAGCGCAACCGCCGCGTCCGCGCAGCCCCAAGAGAGCGACCAACCCGAACCGCCATGGCCGTAATTATGGATGACCGTTGTCTCGTCGAAGCGTTCTGCCTCAATGCGCGGCCCAGCGGGGCGGAAGGGCCGGGTACAGACCGTAATATGCGTCAGCCGGTTCTCAGAGATCTTGAGCGGCGCATACGGAACTAGGGATCTCGTGGGCGCCGCGGGAGGCGGCGTGATCGTGCAGGCGCCAGCTGAAGCTGCGGCACCGAGGGCGAGAAATTGTCTGCGATGAAGAGCCATGTCTTTAGCTGCGCCAAGTCTGCCTGAAGGTGCAACTTAAAAATCTCAATCGTGTCGGCCTTGTGGCGCGCTGCCTGTCGTCTACATTCATTTGCATACGAGATACGAGGAACCCCAAAATGACCGAGCCTACAAAAATCGATCGCCGCCAAATGCTTGCACTTGGCGTTGGCGCAGCGGCTATTGCCAGCCAGGCCGCGTGCGCACAAACCGCTACCGCTGGCGCCGAAGGGCCAGACCTCTCTGGCAAGTCTATCCTCGTGACGGGCGCTTCATCTGGCTTCGGTCGTCTCGGAGTGGAGTATTATGCTCGCCTTGGCGCAAAAGTCTTCGCCACGATGCGCAATGTGCCACGGGCCGAAGCCGACGAGCTTCGCGATTTGGCTGCGGCAGAAGACCTCGACCTCAGCGTGATCGAGATTGATGTCACCTCGGACGAACAAGTTGAAGCCGGGGTTGGTGAAGCGCTCGCGGCGAATGATGGCAAGCTCGATGTTCTCATCAACAATGCTGGGATTTCCGTCGGCGGACCGGTTGAAGTTCAAGACATGGAGGCGACCAAGCTTCTGTTCGACACCAATGTTTATGGCTGCCACCGCATGGCACGGGCGGCCTTGCCCGCGATGCGCGCGCAAGGCAGCGGACACATCTTCAATATCTCCTCCCAGCTCGGCCGGGTGATCATTCCGGGCTTTGGGCTCTATTCGTCCTCGAAGTTCGCCCTCGAAGCAATGAGTGAGCAAATGGCGTATGAGCTGGTTCCGCATGGCGTTGATGTCACTATCATTCAGCCCGGCGGCTATCCGACAAAGATCTGGTCGAACAATAATTTGAACTCCGGCCCGCTCAAAGCGCGCACGAGCGAAGAGCTGCTCGCCGCGTATCCGGCCCTCACCGCAGGCATGGGCGAGCGGACGGGTGGCGGTTCAACCGATCCGATGGATGTTCCGCGCAATATTGCTGAGATCATCGCCATGCCAAAAGGCACCGCACCTCTGCGGCGAGCTGTGCACCCGGCCGCGCGCCCGCAAGAGGCGATCAATGACGT
>CAYNUI010000256.1:0-3501 GCA_964400185.1 uncultured Hyphomonas sp. | reverse complement strand
TCACGGCTCTGATGGCGCCAAATTGTCCAAACGCCACGGCGCGCTGTCGACGCTCGCCTATCGCGATATGGGCTATCTGCCCGAAGCGATGAACTCATATCTGGTGCGCCTAGGCTGGAGCCATGGCGACCAAGAAATGTTTACCATGGATGAGGCCGCCGCGGTCTTCGACCTTGGCGGCATCAATAAAGCGCCAGGACGGCTCGATTTAGAGAAACTCGGCGATGTGAACGCGCATTTTATCCGCACGGTCGATGAAACACGGCTTTTAGAGCTCCTCACCCCAGATATTGAAGCGCTAACCCCGGTCACAGAAACGCTGACTGAGCGCCTGCAGCATGCCCTGCCAACTTTGAAAGAACGGGGTCAAACTCTCCCCCAATTGGCTGAATCTTGCCGATTTTTATGGGATAGCAATGCCGACAACCTCAACAAAAAAGCGCGGAAGGCATTACGCGAGGACGGCCTCAAAACACTGTCAGAACTCCGTGAAGCACTAGACGGCGCGGATTCTTGGACTATTGAAGCACTACAACTTGCGCTGGACTCGTATTGTGCGGCGCACAACTTACATATGGGGCAGGTTGGACCGCCATTAAGAGCGGCGCTAACCGGCGGGCTACCCGCGCCAGATCTCGCGCCAGTCATGGTATGGCTTGGCCGCGATGAGGTTTTGGCGCGAATACAGAAACATTTGCCAGCTTAAGCGGGCAACAGACAGAGATGCGAGAGGGCTGAGATGATTAATAAGACAAAGCAAACCGGTACAGCGAAACTAGAGATTAACGGCAAAACGCTCGAACTCCCTGTCTTGAGCGGTACGCATGGCCCTGATGTCGTTGATGTCAAACGCCTGTATGCGGACGCGGGAGTCTTCACCCTCGACCCGGGTTTCACGTCAACTGGTTCATGCGAAAGCCAAATCACTTTCATCAATGGTGAAGAAGGCATCCTGCTTCACCGCGGCTACCCCATCGATCAACTCGCTGAACAATCTGGTTTCCTCGAAGTCGCCTACCTCTTGCTCAACGGCGAACTTCCGACCCAAGCCGAATTCCGTGAATTCTCTGGTCTCGTCACGCAGCACACTCTGCTTCACACACAAATGGACCGCTTCTTTGACGGGTTCCGCCGTGACAGCCACCCAATGGCCATGCTGACCGGAACCGTTGGGGCCATGTCCGCCTTCTATCCCGGCGCAATGGACAGCTCAGACCCAGAAGAACGCAACCTCGCTTATATCCGCCTGATCGCGAAAATGCCGACTCTCGCCGCGCGCATTTACAAGTATTCTCAAGGCCAAAAGTTCGTTGATCCAATCAATGAGCTCTCCTACGGCGAGAACTTCTTGCGCATGTGTTTCTCTGTCCCAGCTGAGCGCTACAAGACCTCGCCGACTTTGGCGCGAGCCATGGATAAGATCTTTATCCTGCATGCTGACCACGAGCAGAACGCGTCGACGTCTACGGTCCGCCTCGCAGGTTCATCTGGCGCCCACCCATATGCGGCCATCGCGGCCGGCGTTGCCTCGCTTTGGGGGCCAAGCCATGGCGGCGCGAACGAGGCTTGTCTGAACATGCTCCGCGAGATCGGAACCGTGGATCGCATCCCAGAATTCATCGAGAAATCAAAGGATAAGTCAGACAGCTTCCGTCTGATGGGCTTCGGTCACCGGGTCTATAAAAACTATGATCCACGCGCGACCGTGATGCAGAAAACAGCGCATGAAGTGCTGGACGAGCTGGGCATCGACACGCCAATTCTGCGCGTGGCACGCGAGCTTGAGCGCCTGGCGCTCGAAGATGACTATTTCCGTGAGAAGAAGCTCTATCCGAACGTCGACTTCTATTCCGGCATCATTCTCGACGCCATGGGCTTCCCAACTGAGATGTTTACGGTGCTCTTCGCGCTGGCCCGGACGGTCGGTTGGGTATCGCAGCTCAACGAGTTCATTGAGGACCCATCACAGCGCATTGGCCGTCCACGCCAGATCTATACGGGCGCTGCGATGCGCGACTTTGTGCCGATCAACGAGCGCTAATCACATCCAAAATCGTTTTTGCGGCAATCTCTGCTGCAGGTTCATCGCGCTCTCCCATTCGGGAGAGCGCTTTGTTTTGGGCCGTAATCTGCGCGCCGAGGCTGTCTGTATCGTTTAGCAAGGCCCGCGCCCGCTCCGCCATGACATCCGCACGTAGCTGCGTTTGAACATATTCCGGTGCCACTTCGCTATCGTCAGCGGCTATATTGAGGAGCGTAATATGATTGGGTTTGAACAATAAGTAGCGCGCCAAAGCCCATGTGATCCAACCGGTCTTATACCCGACTAAGAACGGTGTCCCTTGCACCGCAAGTTCGCTGGTCACCGTGCCGGAACAGGCCAGCGCAAAGTCAGCCGCCGCCATCACATCTGCTGAGGGCGTCTCATCACTGACCAAATGCGCCCATTTTTCGATACCAGGAAACGCTTCGACAAATTGAGCGCGAACCGACGGCGCGGGCGCGATGGCGATTTGCAGCTCCGGTTGGCTCGATTTCAGCAACCACGCCGCCTCGACGAGCGATGGGGCGACGCGCTTGATTTCACTGGGGCGGCTGCCCGGCAAAACCAAAAGAAGCTGGTCTTCTGGCGAGAGGTCAAGTCCCGCGCGATAGGCTGCGCCGTCCCCCTTTTCCGTTCGACCGAGCGCTGGGTTGCCCATCACCGTCACTGGCAAGCCATGCGGCTCGTAATACGGCGCTTCCATTTCATGGATACAGATCAAATGATCGACGGTCGCCGCGAGCGTCTTTGCCCGCCCAGGCCGCGTCGCCCAGACCTGTGGGCCAACCAGTTTGATCAACTTGATGTTTGGATCGCGCGCCCGCACGCGCTGCGCCACGCGGAGCATGAAGCCCCAGGAATCGACCAGGACGACCGCATCAGGCTTGAAGTCTAAGATCGCGTCCGCTGCCGCATCGGCGAGCTTAATCACCGTGCCATAGGCTTTGAGGCCCTCGAACAGACCGATAATCGACAGTGGAGAAATGTCGATTGGCGACTGGAGGCCAATTTTCTCAAGTTCCGCGCCGCCTATCCCGGCCAAAACAACATCTGGCTGAGTGCGTTTTAAGTTTTCCGCCGTTTCACGCGCGAGTAGGTCGCCTGAAGGCTCAGCCGCGACCAGAAAGACCCGAGGGCCTGTCACGCGTCCCAATCCTTCGGAAAGCCGTAGAGAAACAAACCAAGCTCATTTGCGCGCGCTTTGGCGTTCTCCGCATCCATGAGCAGCGCGCCTTCAGCTTCAAACGCGATCCCTGCGAGGCCCGCTTTAGCTGCACCTTCGACGGTCGCCACGCCGATGGCCGGAAGGTCTATTCGCCGTTCCTGCTGCGGCTTTGGACGTTTGACGAGAACACCTCGTCTGGCCGTCTCTGTTCCTCGGATCTCAGCTGGTAGGTTCGCGCAGCGTTTGAGCATCTCATCTGTGCCTTCTTGAGCCTCTACGCATAAGACCAGAC
>CAYNUI010000255.1:0-3502 GCA_964400185.1 uncultured Hyphomonas sp. | reverse complement strand
AGGCCCGGGCCGAACAGTCCAAACGCCCACCCCGTAGCGTCGGTTATGAGATCGCGCGCGTCTTCTTCTACGGTCTCTATCGATTGCTCGGTTGGCGAGTGCTGGGCGAGGCGCCGCCAAATAAGAAAATGGTCATCATCGCGGCGCCGCACGAGACCAATTGGGATCTCACGCAAATGCTCGGGATTGCTTTTTATTATCGCATCCCGGTGCGATGGATGGGCAAAAAGAGCCTAGGCGAAGGCCCGTTCGGTTGGCTGATGCGGTGGTGGGGTCTGTTGCCCGTCGACCGCGCCGGATCAACCAATCTCGTCCAACAAGTGGTTGAGGCCTTTGACGCCTCTGAGGAACTCTGTCTGGTCATCGCGCCTGAAGGCACGCGAGCTGATGTCAAAGCGTGGAAAACGGGATTCTACAATATTGCGCAGGCCGCCAAAGTCCCGATCGGCCTCGGCTTCATCGACTATGAAAACAAGTTTGGCGGATTGGATGGGACATTGGTCCCGAGCGGCGACTATGAAGCGGATATGGAAACAGTCGCGCGGTTCTATGCCGAGCGTGTTTCGCGGTTCAATCATCCTGTAACCGGTGAGGCGATGGGCGGCCTTAGCGATTGAAACTCCGTCCCGCAGATCTTATTCAAGAGTTATGAGTGCGGACACATCCATTATGCAGACGCTGAACCAGCGCTCGCGCGATATCTTTAAGCAGATTGTCGAGACATATCTCGAAACCGGGGAGCCCGTGGGCTCTCGTACGCTCTCTAAAGCGGGCATTGATCTGTCCGCCGCTTCGATCCGCAATGTGATGGCCGATCTGACCGAGCTTGGTTTGCTGGACGCACCGCACGTGTCAGCGGGCCGAATGCCAACCCATGCGGGCCTTCGGCTCTTTGTCGATGGCTTTCTCGAGATGGGGGATCCGGGTCAAGAGGACCGCGCTGCGATTGAGGCGCGTCTGAAATCTGCGGGGCGCGATCTGGGCGGCGTCCTGACCGAAGCGTCATCTTTGCTGTCCGGTCTCGCGGGCGGTGCGGGTTTGGTTTCCTCGCCGACCCAGGATGCCGCTGTGCGCCATGTCGAATTCGTACCGCTCTCAACGGGCGAAGCTCTTTGCGTGCTCGTGAAAGAGCAAGGCGATGTTGAGAACCGCCTAGTAAAGATCCCCGCAGGCTTGCCGCAGACGGTCTTGATCGAGGCGGGCAACTATCTCGCCGCCCGTATGAAAGGTAGGACCCTGCACGAGGCAGCGATCGAGGTGCGCGCTGAGATTGCCGCACACCAGGCCCAACTCGACGCCGCAGCGACGGATTTGGTCCAACGCGGGCTCGCCGAATGGAGCGGCGCTGCCCCCGGCGAAGACCGACGTTTGATTATTCAGGGCCGCGCGAACCTGCTCGATGACACAGCTGCCGCAGAAGACATGGAACGCGTCCGACAGCTATTCGATGTGTTGGAGCGGCAGCAGGGCCTGTTGGAAGTGCTCGACTCCACCCGCGACGCTGAAGGCGTGCGGCTCTTCATCGGTTCGGAAAACAGTCTTTTTCCGTTGTCGGGTTCAAGCGTGATTGTCGCTCCCTATATGAACGCCGAACGTCAAGTGATTGGCGCGCTCGGGGTCATTGGGCCAACCCGGCTCAACTATGCTCGGGTGATACCAATGGTTGACTATACAGCACGGATGGTTGGAGAGGTGCTCGGAAAGCACCGCCAGGAATGAGTGAAGACGCGATGAGTGACGAAACAGTCAAAGACGAAGCCCCAGAATTGGGCCCTGATGCCAGCAAGGCTGATTTGAAAGCTGCCGCTGACGAAATCCTCAAAGCCGCGAAGGCGACTGCGCCTGAGGCGTCTGAAGAGGAGGTCGCTGAGGCCGAAGAACCGGTTGAGCTGACGCCGGAACAGCAGCTCCTTGCCCTCGAAGTTGAGAAGCAGGAGATGAAAGATCAAATGCTGCGCGCGATGGCTGAGATGGAAAATCTGCGCAAACGGTCTGAGCGTGAGAAGGCCGATGCGCGCATCTATGCGATCGAGAAATTCGCTCGCGACCTGCTCAGCGTTTCGGACAATATGGCGCGCGCTCTCGAAGCGCTCCCCGAAGACGAGCGCGAAGCCCTGACCGATGGCGGTAAAGGCCTGCTTGGCGGAATTGAGATGACGCAAAACGAGTTGCACACTGTGCTAACGCGCCACGGCGTCACGCAAATTGAAGCCGAGCCTGGCGCCGCGTTCGATCCGAACTTGCACCAGGCCGTCGCTAATATCCCGTCCGAACATCCGAACGGCACAATTGCGAGCCTGTTCCAAGCCGGATGGAAGATTGGCGACCGAACCTTGCGTGCGGCCATGGTCGCAGTGAGTGCTGGTCAGGCGAACTAGTCTTCGGCTTTTATCCGCCAAGCGGTGACGGAGCCCGGCTGCCAGTTCGGAACAATAATCATATCGCCAACACGGGTGAGGTCGTTCTGGTAGACCGAATACTCGACCATGTTGACCAGTTCGGTGGTCTGGCCTTCGCTGGACACATGCCAAATTTGGCCGGGCCAGCTCGACACTAAATAGCTGCCATCATCCAGGACCGCGATCCCATCCGCGTTCTCCATGCCGGTAGCGATCTCTGTTAGATCACCCGCACCAATGGTTTCAAACAGGCTTCCCGAACTCATGGTCGCGATGAGGAGCCGATCGCCATCGGGCGTTAAGCCGTTCACGCCGCGAAGGCGGTCATCAGCGAGCCATTCCTTGTAGCCGTTCTCGTCGATCTGGAAGATGCGCGACGAACCGGAATCGCTCAGGAACACATCGCTTCGCCAAACGGTCACATCGTTCAAGAAGCCTGCCCCTTCGACCGGATAGGTGTTCTCAATCGTCCCGCTTGCAACGTCGATGACGTGATAGGCGTCATAGTCAGAGACGAAGAGTTTGCCGTCCCGAAGCGCCAAGCCTTTCGGCGCGTTCAAGCCTTCCACCCATTTTTCTTCGAGGATAGCGCCATCCATGGCGAGGCGGCTGATCCAACCTTCGCCATCCTTGGCGTCGCCTTCACCGGCGACGTTTGAGATGAACAGCGTTTCTCCGTCGGTGGCCACGCCTTCGGGGGCAGAGAGGCCCGACGCGATCCACACCTGTTCGAGATCGGGAAGCGTTGGCGCGGCGGTTTCGATTGGGGCGTCCGGCGCAGCGGATTCAATGGCCGGTGGCTCAGGGGCAGAAAGCTCGGGGGCTTCTGTTTCACTTGCTGAACAAGCAGCGGTCGCGAGCATTGGGATCAAAAGAAGGTGGCGCATCAGAGAACTCCAGATTGTTTGTTACAAGTGTAGCCTATTTTTGATGGGTTTGCCCACTAAATTCTTGGCGAGGTCAAACCCATTCCACCCCTTGAACCTGTCCCGACAAAACCCACATGCGTGGAGAACCAAGGTGATCGGACTGAAACACCGTCTTCACCTTCGGACATCTTTGTGTATAGAGCCGCAGGTTGCTGGTGCTGCATAGCAGGCCGA
>CAYNUI010000254.1:1703-3524 GCA_964400185.1 uncultured Hyphomonas sp. | reverse complement strand
ATCAAGTGCAAGCTGGGCGGCTCTTTGGTGACTGACGTGAACCAGCCGCGGCGGTAAATCTCGCCATAGATGGCAAAGGCATGATGGTCAGGATGGCGAAAGGCGATGAGGCCAAGCATCGGATTGCCGAGCACTTCAAAACCAAGCGCCTTCACCCCTTCGGCGACGCGCTCGCGCGTCGCGCAGACTTGGCCTTGTAAGCGTTTATATCCCTCAATGCCGAGATGATTCATCACAGCCCAGGCTGCGGAGATTGCGCCGCCAGGGCGCGTCCCGGCCAGGGTCGGCGTCTTCATCGGTGCCCCGGACCATTGATTCATATCGAACGGCATGTGCTGATAAAGCGCTTCGCTACGGAACAGGACCGTCGATGCTCCTTTCGCGGCATAGCCATATTTGTGGAGATCCGCGCTCATCGAATGCACGCCGGGCAGCTCGAAATCGAAAGCCGGGACCGGCACGCCATTCATGCGCGCAAAAGGCGCGAAGTATCCGCCAACGCAAGCATCCACGTGCAACCACAATCCCTGCTGAACGGCGACCTCGCTCAGCGCTTCAATCGGATCGATAATACCATGCGGGAAATTCGGCGCCGATCCGACCATCATGACCGTGTTCTCATCTGCCGCATCTGTCATGGCGGTGACATCTGCCTCGTAAGTGCCGTCCGTTTTGATCGGGATCCGACGGACTTCAATGTCCATAAGGTGAGCGGCTTTGTCGAAAGCGAGGTGCGCTGACTGCGGGAGGATGATATTGGGCCGTCCCAAAGCACGGCCATTGGCGCGGGCATAATCGCGTGCGGTCTTGATCGCCATGGTAATCGAATCGGTGCCGCCAGACGTCATCGCGCCGGTACTGCCCTCCGGGCCGTGCAGCAGGCCGAGCCCCATAGAGATGACGTCTTTCTCCATTTGCGCCAATGACGGGAAGGCAAGCGGCCCGAGCCCGTTCTCGGACATGAAGGCGGCATAGGCTTCTTTTTGAATGGCCGCGATGTCTTCGCCGGCATTGAAGACATAGACCGCGGTACGACCGTCGCGCCACTTTGCGTCCCCGGCGCCGCGCGCCATCATGTCTTGTTCAATTTCAGGCCAAGCCCGGCCCGTTTCCGGCATCCGCATGGTCGTCTCCTCATCAGTCGATAAAGAGATTGCGATAGCGCGCCCAGAAAAGCGAGAGGGCGTCGCAAATAAATGCGACGCCCTCAGTGATCTAATTGGTTTTGACTTAGCGGCTGCGTGTCTCTTCAAAGGCAGCGATCACAACCTCAGAGTTCAAAGCCTCGATGGCATTTGCCACAGCTTCGCGCTCACAACGTTCCCGCTGGACGCGCTCATGCAGAGGCACCGGGCCACGATCGAGTGTGCAAACTTTCCGCGCGGCATTTTTAATTTTCTGGACGACCGCGCGGGCATCTGCTGGATCGCTGATGTCATAGTCTGCAATCGAAAGCTCAAGCGTTTTGACCTGCTCTGCTTGGCCTGCGAAGGCTGGGAGCAAAGCCAGAGATGCGGTTGCGGCGATAGCGGTGGCGAGCGTCTTGGGAAGGGTCATTTTTTTGTTTCCTGTCAAAGTGTTTTGCTTTGGGTCTCTCTTCCCTGAGCTCTCTCTTAGCCTATTCCATATCGATAATCAATAACTTTTATTGAAAAACAATATGAACTTTTTGTTACTACAGTTGTAACACGATTCCTCATATACTGGTCTTCCACTTCTGGCCGGAGCCCGTTAATCCGAGCACATGGCGAAATCGCATTTCATCTGCCAAGCCTGTGGCGCCGCCCATTCCAAATGGTCAGGGCGTTGCGACGCCTGTGG
>CAYNUI010000254.1:0-1603 GCA_964400185.1 uncultured Hyphomonas sp. | reverse complement strand
GGCGAGGAAGCGACCGCGCAAATCCAAGACCGCGCCCGCCGCTTAAAGGTCGCTGACAGCCCTGTGCAGCTCGCAACTGAGACTGACCTGCGCAAAGTTCTCGCGGCGCTGAAATCGGCCAAACCCGATTTTGTCGTCATCGATTCCATCCAGACCATGTGGTCCGACAGCCTCGAAGCGGCGCCCGGGAGCGTCAGCCAGGTGCGCGCTTGCGGCCAGGAACTCACGCGCTGGGCCAAGAAGTCGGGCGCAGCTCTCATCTTAGTTGGCCACGTCACGAAAGAAGGTCAGATCGCTGGCCCGCGCGTGGTTGAGCATATGGTCGATACGGTCTTCTATTTCGAAGGCGAGCGCGGGCATCAGTTTCGCATCTTGCGCGCGGTCAAAAATCGCTTTGGCCCAACCGATGAGATCGGCATCTTCGAAATGCACCAATATGGTCTCGCCCCTGCGCAAGAGCCGTCTGCCTTGTTCCTCTCGTCGGAGTCGGATGAAACCGGCGGCGCCGCTGTGTTCGCCGCTATGGAAGGCTCACGTCCAGTCCTGGCGGAAGTGCAAGCGCTCGTCGCCCCGAGTGCTTATGGCACGCCGCGACGATCAATCGTCGGCTGGGACAATAATCGTTTGGCCATGCTGCTCGCTGTCCTGGAGTCTCGCTGCGGCGTCTCTTTAGGCGGCCGCGATGTCTACCTGTCCGTTGCGGGAGGATATCGCATGACAGAACCGGCGGGTGATTTAGCAGCCGCGGCGGCGCTGCTCACCTCGGCGTCAGGCAATCCAGGCCCAAGCAAAGCAATCTATTTTGGCGAGGTTGCTCTCTCCGGAGCCATTCGCCCAGTGTCTCGAATGGAGCAAAGATTGAAGGAAGCGGCGCGCCTTGGGTTTGAGCAAGCCTTCGTGCCCGATGGCAGTCCAACAGCGTTAGAAGGCTTGACGATTAGCCCAATCAAGCGCCTATCTGACTTAGTAGAGTTGATCGCACCGGAAGCTACCTCATGATGGAAGCCCTTACAGCCTTTGATGCCGTGGCGATTGTGATTGTAATCGTCTCGACATTGATGGCTTTGGCGCGCGGCTTCATGCGCGAGCTCGCGACACTAGGCGCCTTCATTGCAGCGATCGCCGCAGCCTTCTTCGCCCGGCGCTATTTCGTCGATCAACTGGATGCCATGCTGCCCGCCAATTCTCCGGACTGGATGCCGGATGCGATCATTTTTGTGATCGTCTTCCTAGTCGTCTACGTAGCTGTGGCTTGGTTCGGTGCGAACTTGTCGAAAACCATTCAAGGCGTTGATGGAATCGGTTTGCTTGATCGCGTCGCTGGCGGTCTGTTCGGATTTGCCCGCGGCGGCGTTGTACTGGTATTCTTTGTCTACCTACTCAACCTTGCCATGGACCGCGATCAGATCCCTGAATTTGTAACGCAAGCAAGGACTTATCCGATTATTGCGGCCGGCTCGAACTATCTCGGAGACCGCGCACCAGAGCTCGCCGAGCGGAGTTCACAGATATCTGATCTTGACGCGGAGACTTCCTCAGAATAATCCGCCCACGTACAGACCGAGAGGGTTAGTCGAATGATCTTTGACCATGATGACGACAA
>CAYNUI010000253.1:0-3530 GCA_964400185.1 uncultured Hyphomonas sp. | reverse complement strand
CGGTCTGGTCCCGGTCGACGGTTTGAAACCACAAGCTCTCTGATCCGGCCCAATTCACCCGGGCGAGATAATCGTCCGGCCCGACTGAGATGAGTGTTTTCACGTCGCCTGCGTCGCGGTCCAAAACGTTCAGCTCGACAATTGCATTTGGGCGACCGGCGCGCGGGTAGCGCTGCTCAATGACGGTGACATCTTCAGCCGCAATGTCGAAGCGCGGGATGACGTCAACCGGGCTTTCATCGACCTTGGTGAAGGCGACGAACCGCTCATCTGGGCTCCACCAGTATCCCGTGTATCGGCTCATTTCCTCTTGCGCGACGAATTCAGCCACGCCGTAAGAAATCGAATTGTCTGGGTCCGCGAGTGGCGTCAGGCGGGCCTCTTCGCCGCTTTCAAGATCAATCGCATAGACGGCGCCGTCGCGAATGAAGCTGACATGGTTGCCGCCCGGCGAGACTTTGGCGTCATATTCAAACGCGTCCGTGTTGGTGAGTTGGCGAACTTGTGGGCCGTCATCTGCGAGTTGAACAAGATGAAGGTCCCCGCCAAGCGGCACCAGGATCGTCGACGCCGTGCCCCAATCATACGAGACGATACCTTTTCGACCTGCGATCCGCTTGCGCTCGCGAAGGGCTTTTTCTTCTTCTGAAAGTTCAACCTCTTCCGGCTCCAAGAGCTTTGAATCAACCAAGAGGCTTTGTTCGCCGGTTGCGACGGAAAACTGCCACAGGTCATAGCGACTGGCATCGTCTTCACGCGCTTTGAGGAAGGTCACCCGAGATCCATCGGGGCTATATTTGACGCCGTTCGGCGTTGGCCCTGACAGACTGGGGCTTTCAAATAGGCGTTCGAGCGTAAGGGGTTTTTGGTCGACCATGGGGCGTATTTCTGGAGCAGAAGTTTGAGCGAGGGATGCCGCGCACGCGCTTAAGACGAGCGCGGTCGCGGGAAGGAGTGTTCTCTTCAACATGGACAAGAGGGCTAACCTGCTCCTCGCCACTTGTCAGCCCTGCGGCCCCTTCAGCTTAGATATCCTGCCCATCATTCAACAAGCTCTCGAGAAGCTTTTGGATTTCGGCGCTGGAATCCCCACCTCCAAAACTCATTGCGCCAGACGAGAAGGTCGTGCCGTAGGTTTTGACCAAAGTCACAGTCTGAGCGAGGCCGGACACGAAGTCGTCCTGGGTGAGTGTTGTCAGGCGGTGCATGTAAGTGGACCAAAGGACGCCTTGAGCAATTGCATATCGGGCATCGAGAGCCGTATCGAAGTTTGCCTGCATGACCCGCTGCAAAGTTCGGCTCGATAGCGTATCGCTCGGGATGACCTGAGAAAACAATCGCATCCGATCGGCATTCACATCGAACACGAGCGTGACCGTGACATCGTCAATGATGAAGGTCGCCCCATTTGCTGTGAGCTGGGCATCCTCATCAATCGTCGTTACGATCGCTAAAAGCTGAGCGGCTGCGGTGACTGTGGCCGGCGCCTCAGTGTCTTGCGGCGTTTCGGTTGGCTCATCCGTTGTATCTTGGGCGAACGTTGCTGGGGCTTGTGTCGCCCAGAACAGGCCTGCCAAGATCGCGAGCGAGAGAATGCGAAGCCGTCTATCCATCACTTGAGTTCCTTCGTGTTGTCCTGAACCATAAATACGGTCGCACGCTCGGCAACGCGCATTCCTCCCACAACCGATCATTAAATCGTGAGAATGATGATTAAACAAATTGATTATTGTTCAATTACGCGCTAGAATGACGTCAGTTGGGAGACGTTAAATGTTAAAATGGTCGTTGCGCATTGTTGGCGTTCTGGTTCTGGTTTTCGGGATTCTGTTCTGGTGGTTGCTGCTGAGCGGGTCGAGCGCACCCAAGGCAGCGCCTGGCGTATTTGATCTTCAAGATTGGCGCTCGAAGGCAGCTGCGGAAACCGAGGCCCTGCCCACGGAAATTCGATATCTCGAAGTCGGGCGCGACCTCGCGCCTCCATTCGCAGCACAGGCAGGCCGCTTCGGAGCACCGCTCGCTATGACCTATGGCGCGGTTGAGATCATCTATCCTGATCGAACTCTGATTGTTGGCGGTGCCGTCGATCGACCGACAGCTGAGAGCATGACGCAATCGAAAGAGGCCTGGCGGTTTAGTGATCAAGCCTACACAGCTCTGACGGATGCTATGCTGGCAGCAGAGCAAGTGGTCATGACCCATGAACACCTCGACCACATCATTGCGATCGCGCGCCACCCGGCGCCTGCCGAGCTTGCGCCAAAACTTCTCTTAAACGCACCGCAAGTTGAGGCTTTACCGATGTTTGCGATCGGCGACTTGGATCCTGCGCTCGCTAATTTACCGCCGCGGCTTTCGGGTGACGTGGAAAGCATCGCACCTGGCGTGGTCATCGCACCAGCAGCCGGTCATACCCCGGGCAGTCAAAACGTTTTCATCACGCTCCAAAACGGTGAAGAAATCCTCCTCATCGGAGACATTGTTTGGAATATGGGCGCGCTTGAGGCGCTCACCACGCGGCCTGTCTTGACCCAATATCTTGTGTTTCGACCAAATTATGAGGACCGCGAAGCCGTCAAACTACAAGTCCGGGCGCTATATGATATGATGGAGGCGAATAGTGACCTCATCGTTCTGCCCGCGCATGACCGAGATTGGTTGGTGGAAGCCGCCAAGAAAGATGGCATCACTTTTCTCGCGGTGGAGTGATTTAGCCAAACGTTCGTCCGGACCAAAAGCCTGATGCCAAGCTCGTAATCACGGCAACAAATAGGTCGCCAACGATCATGATGAGCGACAGCGATCCACCAAGAATCACGCGCCTGCGAAGAGAGCTCTGCCCGCTCATTCCTCGTACATAGAACCACCAATAGACCGCCCATGTGAAGCCAAGGGTGAACACCGTATATAGCACCAAGCTTTCCCATTGGAGCAGCGGCATGATAGCGATGGAAGCAACACCAAAAACCAAGGCTGTCGACAGCAGGGCAAAATAGAGCCTCACGCGAACCACCCAGTACGTGCCTTTTCCCCAGACAAACAAAACCGAGGCCAACAATCCGTGCACGGCCATATAGGCGAACGGATAGACGAAGGAGTAAGCTGCGAAGTACGAGCTCACGATTTCATCGGCGGCTGGCGCCTCTGGGTTTTCGGCGTTCGCTGCTTGGATTTGTGCCAGTAAGCTTTGATAGAACGGCCCATCCTCCGCAGCCCAGAAAAAGCTTAGCAGCGTGAACAGGGTGATCAGGGAAAACGACAAGCGAACGGTCGGTGTGTAGGCCTCATTCCAGTCGTGTATGCGAGCGCTTTCGAACAACCGCTTGGGTCGAAAGAACAAATCGCGCAGTGTCTTCAACCCTTTCAGGTTGAGACCAAACAGATCTTCGACCAAGGCGTCAGGATTGACTTTTGGTTGATCCGGTCTCGTCTCTGCATCGCGATTGAGCACGTTCTAACCCCCATTGCCCCTTGCACTATTCTAGCGCGCAAGTAACACACGGCAAAATCTATTAATTCGGAGCAAACCG
>CAYNUI010000252.1:0-3532 GCA_964400185.1 uncultured Hyphomonas sp. | reverse complement strand
TTGCCTCGGGCGACGCCAACATTGTCATCGTCGGTGGCATGGAAAGCATGACCAACGCGCCGCATTTGATGGATGTTCGCAAAGGTCACAAATATGGCGACATGGGCGCGAAAGATCACATGGCCCTGGACGGACTGACCGATGCCTATGCGGGTGGTCCGATGGGCGCTTTCGCAGACATGATCGCTGAGAAGTATCAGTTCACGCGCGAACAGCAGGACGCTTATGCGCTCGAAACTCTGAAGCGCGCCCAAGAGGCAACCGAGGCGGGCAAGTTCAAGCGCGAGATTGCGCCGGTGACGATGAAGACGCGCAAAGGCGAAACCACGGTCGATACCGATGAGCTGCCGCGCACCGCACGCCCAGATAAAATCCCATCCTTGCGCCCGGCCTTTAACAAAGACGGCACAGTCACAGCGGCGAACGCCTCGGCCATCTCTGATGGGGCGGCGGCTCTGGTGCTGATGAAAGAGTCTGAAGCAAACTCGCGCGGCCTGACACCGATCGCGAAAATTGTCTCTTCCTCAAGCCATGCGCATGAGCCGGAAAACTTCACCACCGCGCCTGTGCCCGCCATGGAAAAAGCGCTGGCCAAAGCTGGCTGGTCAAAAGACGAGGTCGGCCTTTGGGAAATCAATGAGGCGTTCGCGGTGGTGCCTATGATCGCGATGAAAGAGCTCGGCCTCAGCCATGACAAAGTCAATGTGAATGGCGGTGCTTGTGCGATGGGGCACCCAATCGGCGCATCTGGCGCGCGGATCTTGATCACGCTGCTCGCGGCGATGGAAGATCGGGACGTCAAAAAAGGCGTTGCTTCGCTTTGCATTGGTGGCGGTGAAGGCATCGCCATGTGCGTGGAGCGAGCCTAAACCGGTTTGTTAGGCGACAGCAAAATTCATGATCATTTTGTCGAACAGGCAAAATGGTGCGAGGCGCTTGGCTCTCCGTTTACCGCGGAGGTGCTGAGGCGGTTCGCGACCGACTTTTCTGAGGGCGGTATTCTGGCGGACATTTGCGGTGATTGGCCGACCAATCCGCGCAAGGACGCGCTCGGCTTGAGATTGGCCGGAGCACTACATCATGCGGTTTTATCGGGCGCCTCACTGGAGCTGGCGGCAGTCTACCCAAAGGGGACGTCCGATTGGGACATGGACGCGGTTTGGCCTGTGGCACAAGCTTGGTTCGCGGCTCATCTCAGCCACACGAAACAGTTCATCCAAAGCCCGCCTCAAACCAATGAGACCCGGCGGTCCATCATTCTGCTGCCGGGCTTTTTGAAGATCGCAGCAGCATTTGGTCAGCCCTTGCATTTGCTCGAGCTTGGCGCGAGCGCTGGGCTCAATCAAAACTGGGATCAATTCAATTACGAGACCGCCTCATGGTCTCGAACCGGGGCCAGCGATGTGACCATCCGCACTGATTGGCGGGCGCCCGTTCCAGAGCATTTGAACGCCGATCTCAAGATTGCGAGCCGGGCGGCCTGTGATCTCAACCCGCTTGATTTGTCTGACCCTGACCAGGCTTTGCGCTTGAAGTGTTACACTTGGGCCGATCAGAAAGAGCGCCTGGACCGCTTAGACGCCGCCATCCGTTTGGCAGGGCGCAATAAGACACACGTTGAGCAAGGCGATGCGGTCACCTGGATTGCCGACAAGCTCCGCCATCGCCCGACATCAGGCGTGACGGTTGTTTATCATTCGGTCTTCTTGATCTATCCGCCGCGCGAGGTGATTGCTGAGATTATGCAAACCATTCGAGCGGCCGGTGCGGCAGCGACCCCAGAGGCACCGGTGGCGTGGCTCAGCTATGAATCCGAAGCGCTGTTTGGCGGCAGCCGAGACACCCCGAAAATGCGCGCACGTCTAGAGATGTGGCCAGGGGACCGCGTTGAGACTTATGCCGAATCAGACGGGCACGTGACCTTTGTCGATCCTTATCCCGCCGGCGTGTAGTCGCTGACGAGACCCAAGGGCACCGCGGTGGTGCGTTTCGCGACATTGATGATGATGCGCGACTGGACGTCTGACACGAGGGCTGATCCGAGCAGCTTCTCACGCAGGAATTTGTCATAGGCATACATGTCGGTGGTCGCGACCCGGATGATATAATCGACCGCACCGGTCACGGTCATACATTCCATGACTTCCGGCCATTTAGCGACAAGGGCTTCAAAAGCTTCGAGATTTTCCTTGCTCGGCAAAGCGAGCTTAACATTTGCGATGACTTCGAAGCCAAGCCCCAAGGTCTGGCGGTCAAGCAGGGTGACGCGGCCCTGAATGATGCCGGCCTCTTCCATACGCTTGATCCGGCGCCAGCAAGGCGAAGATGAAAGACCAACGCGATCGGCAATGTCCGCGACTGACAAAGACGCGTCTTTTTGAATCAAATCGAGAATCTTGGCATCAATAGTATCTAATGGTTCGGACAAGATCTTACCCCCAATTCCCTAATTTTGGGCATGTTTTGCCTGCGAAATACCTATTTTGCGCAAACAAGGCAAGCATTTTCATCATTTCGTTGGGATAAGTGTCCAAATAGATACGCTAAAGAGGTGCGCTTTGGAACATCGAGAAGTTACGCTGGACGACAAATACGATCTTGTCGAGGGAAAAGCGTACATGACCGGCATTCAGGCTCTTGTCCGACTGCCTCTTGATCAGCAGCGGCTTGATTCTCAAGCAGGGCACAATACGGCAGGCTTCATTTCCGGATATCGCGGATCCCCGCTTGGTGGGTATGACCAGCAATTGCGCGCGGCCCAGAAATGGCTCGATGCGCACCATATCAAATTCTGGGAAGGCTTGAATGAAGACCTCGGCGCGACCGCGGTTTGGGGCAGCCAGCAGCTTGGCCTTTTCCCCGGCGCGGACCGCGATGGATTGTTCGGCATTTGGTACGGCAAAGCGCCAGGCGTCGATCGTACAGGCGATGTCTTTAAGCATGCCAATGCCGCGGGTAGTTCGGCGCTCGGCGGTGTCCTCGCCGTGCTGGGCGATGACCATATGTGCAAATCCTCGACCCTGCCGTCGCAATCTGAATTTGCCATGCAGGATGCGGAGATCCCGGTCCTTAACCCAGCTTCGATCCAAGACGTTTTGGACTACGGTCTGCACGGGATCGCGATGAGCCGGTTCACCGGTGGCTGGAGCGCGATGACAGCGCTCGCCGACACGATGGACAGTGGCGCGGTGGTCGATGTCTCGCTCGACCGGATGAATTTCGTCACGCCCGAGTTTGAGATGCCAGAAGGCGGGCTACACATTCGCCGGGCCGATCCGCCACTCGAAAAGGAACGCCGGCTGCGCGAGTTCAAGCTGCCTGCCGCCCAAGCCTGGGTGCGCGCCAATCAACTCGATCGCGTCATCCTCCCGAGCGCCAAACCGAAAGTTGGCTTGATCGTCACCGGGCAAGCGGCGCGCGATGTGTTTGAAGCTATGGCCGCGCTCGGCATCTCGCCCGACGAGGCCGCCAAGCTCGGCGTGTCGATCTACAAAGTCGCCATGCCTTGGCCGCTGGAGCCGGAAGGCATTCG
>CAYNUI010000251.1:0-3542 GCA_964400185.1 uncultured Hyphomonas sp. | reverse complement strand
GCGCGCTCAGTCTTGATATGATGGCGCGCGAAAACCGTGAAAGCATGGGCACCGCCTTCACAGTCTCGATCGAAGCCAAAGAAGGTGTCACGACCGGCATCTCTGCGCATGATCGCAGCCATACAGTCCAAGTCGCCATTGATCCGATGTGCGACGCCGATGACATTGTCTCACCGGGACACGTCTTTCCTCTGATCGCGAAAGATGGCGGCACATTGGTCCGCGCTGGGCACACCGAAGCGGCCGTCGATATCTCGCGTATGGCGGGGCTCTATCCAGCTGGCGTCATCTGCGAGATCATGAATGATGATGGCTCTATGGCGCGCCTGCCAGAGCTGGTCTCGTTTGCGCAGCTGCATGGTCTCAAAATCGGAACCATTGCCGATCTGATTGAGTATCGCCGCAAGCATGATCGATATCTCGAACGCCGCGTTGAGGCCTCACTCGAAAGTGCCTATGGCGACGGGTTCAAGACCGTGATCTTTCGCAACGCGCTCGACAATAGCGAACACATTGCCATCGTGCATGGCGAGATTGCCGCTGACAGCACGACCATTGTTCGGGTTCACCGCACTGATGTCTTGGCTGATATTCTCGGCGAGAAAGGCCCGCGTGAGGGTTTGGTCGAGCGCGCGATGAAAATCATCGCTGAAGCAGATGAGCCCGGCGTGGTGGTGTTCGTGAATACGATGCGTCCCAATGCGCTTGCCGAACGCTTGGGTATGAAAACATCGGATCCCAAAGATACGCATGCACCGCTCCGCGAATATGGGGTCGGCGCTCAGATCCTGCGTGAGCTTGGCGTGCGAAAGATGATCTATCTCTCTGATACTGAACCGACCCGGGTTGCGGGTCTCGACGGCTATGGCTTGTCTATTGAAGGCTGGCGACCGCTCTCTGAATAAGGATAAACGGCTATGACCCATCGCATTTTGATCGTGAACTCCCCGTATTACGCGCACATCTCTGAAGAGCTGGAGCAGGGCGCGCGTGAAGCTTTAGAGGCCTCCGGCGAAGAGTGTCAGATCGAGACCATCATGGTCCCAGGCGCGTTTGAAGTTCCAGGCGCGATTGCGATGGCCGCTGATAGCGCAAAATATGATGGCTATATCGCGCTCGGCTGTGTGATCCGCGGTGAGACCTCGCACTACGACTATGTCTGCGGCGAGAGTGCCCGTGGCTTGATGTTTCTCTCAACCGACCGCCGCCTGGCGCTCGGCTATGGCATCCTGACGGTCGAGAATGAAGCCCAAGCGCTCGCGCGCGCTGAGCGGTCACGCGGCAATAAGGGCCGGGACGCCGCGATCGCGTGTCTTGAGATGCTGAAGATCCGCAAGAAGTTCGTTCGCTAGGTCAGACGAAAAAGAAACGCAGTCGCGACGCGCAAAGGCAATAGCCTTTTGCGTGCACAAATGGCATGGACGCGCGATGAGCGAACAGAAACTCCCATTTGAAGTGATCCGTGCCCGCCGGGCCGGGGCCCGCTTGGCGGCCGTGCAGGCGCTTTATCAAATGGAGCAAACCGGTCAGAGTGGCAAAGCCGCCATTCGCGATCTCATGGATGATCGGCTTGGCCTGGGGCCAGACGAGGACCCGGTCGAAGAAGCGGATCCAGATCTGTTCAAGTCTATCGTCAATGCCACCATCGAGCATCAAAACACGGTCGACACCGCCATCCTCGCGCGTTTGTCTAAAGGCTGGAAACTGTCGCGCTTAGACTCAACCACGCGCTCTATTCTGCGGGCGGCGACGGCCGAATTGGTCGCGCATCAAGAGCTGTCACGGCGCATCTTACTGGACGAGTATGTCTCCCTCGCACACGATTTCTTCGACAAAACCGAAGCGAATTTCGTCAACGCGGTCCTCGACAATGTCTCAAAAGACTTGCGACCTGAGGAAGCTTAAGGTCTAGCTCGGCAAAGACCGATGCAAGAAACCGATTGGATCAAACGCTATATCGCGCCGCTCGTCACCTCTGACGGCGCCGATGGGCTGCGCGATGATGTGGCGCTAATTAGGGCGCTCGGACCGACAATCGCGACCATGGATACGCTGGTTGAAGGGGTGCATTTCCTATCCGACGATCCGCTCGACACAGTCGGGCAAAAGCTTGTGCGGGTGAATGTATCGGATGTGCTCGCCAAAGGCGCGGAGCCTGTCGAAGCGTTGCTATCTATTGCTTGGCCCGCAAGCCGGACTGAGGCGGAATTTGCGAATCTCGTTTCAGGGCTGGCGCGAGACCTTGAGGCGTTCAATGTCTCCCTGGTCGGCGGCGATCTGGTGCGTACGTCCGGGCCGCTCATATTGACCCTGACTTTGACAGGACGATGTATCGCAAAAGGTCCCATTCGCCGCAGTGGCGGGGCCGCTGGCGAAACACTCTACATCAGCGGCGAGATCGGTTGGGGTGGGTGCGGGCTCGCAGCGGCGCGCGAAAACCGGGATCCTGAGACCGCCCATCGCTACCGTGTTCCCAAGATCAGTCCTGTCTCAATCGCACAAATCGTGGCCGAACACGCGTCGGCCAGCATGGACGTGTCGGATGGCTTACTGCTGGATGCGGCGCGCCTAGCTGACGCCTCCGAATGCGGGGTTGAAATCGACCTAGATCGGGTCCCGCTTGCGGTACCTTCTGATGATTTAAGCGAAATTCTGGAACAGTGCACGTCGGGTGACGACTATCAAATCTTGCTGAGCGCCCCGTCAGAGCTGCAGATTCCCGGATTTTCATCGATCGGTCGTCTGACCGCGGATAAGGGCATCCGTCTCTTCCAGAACGGTGTTTCCGTTAACCCTCCTTCAATACTTGGGTTTGAGCATTGACGCTAATTGTAGAGTGCTGACTCGCGCCGAGCGCGATTATCCTTGCGAACGCGCTGTGGCTGTTGCAGTCATAGACCCACTAACAAACAAGACGGGGCTGAGAGTGCCTCGCACGCATATAGGGAGGTAGGGCATAATGACCCTCTGGTTTTGGATAGCCTTAGTCGCGGCTGTGCTCGCGATTGGCTTTGGTTGGCTACAGAGCCAATCAATTATGAAAGCGGATGCGGGTAATGACCGCATGAAAGAGATCGCAGGTGCGATCCAAGAGGGCGCGAACGCGTATCTCAGCCGCCAATATCGCACGATTGCGATGGTGGGTGTGGTGGTTGCGCTTATTCTCATTCCGCTGCTTGGATGGCAGGCCTCGCTTGGCTTTGTCATTGGAGCGGTGCTGTCTGGCGCGGCCGGCTTCATTGGTATGAAAGTCTCGGTACAAGCCAATGTGCGCACAACCCAAGCGGCCAGCAATTCGCTACAAGATGGCCTCTCCATGGCGTTTAAATCAGGGGCGGTCACAGGCCTCCTCGTGGTCGGATTGGCGCTGCTCGGCGTCGTTGCTTATTACGGCCTGCTGGTTGGCGGCCTTGGCTATGATGCTGGCGGCCGGAAAGTCGTTGATGGCCTCGTTGCCCTTGGCTTCGGCGCTTCGCTGATTTCAATATTCGCGCGTCTCGGCGGCGGTATCTTCACCAAAGGTGCTGACGTGGGCGGTGACA
>CAYNUI010000250.1:0-3587 GCA_964400185.1 uncultured Hyphomonas sp. | reverse complement strand
TCTGACGCTGATCTGGTGCGCGACGGATCGGGCTACCGGTCTGGCGCACAGTGACGGAGGCTTTTGATTTTGCCATTGGTCAGATCCTTTTATTCTTAGGCTTCTGTCGCTTCGGCCATGCCGGCTTCAGAGGCGCCATCGGTACGACGACCGACAATGTCCTGAACCTTCAGACCACGCTTGGATGCAACTGAACGCGGGCTCGCCTGTCTGGTGAGGGCGTTAAAGGTTGCGCGAACCATGTTGTATGGGTTCGACGAGCCGATGGACTTGCCGACAACGTCCTGGATGCCCAGGACTTCCATAACGGCGCGCATCGGACCGCCCGCGATCACACCCGTTCCGGGAGGTGCTGCGCGCAGAACGACTTTACCCGCGCCCCAACGACCACGGCCGTCATGGTGCAATGTGCGACCTTCGCGAAGCGGCACGCGAACCATGTTGCGCTTAGCTTCTTCGGTTGCTTTGCGGATCGCCTCAGGGACTTCGCGGGCTTTACCCTTACCGAAACCTGCACGGCCTTTTTGGTCCCCAACAACGACGAGCGCTGCGAAACCAAAATTCTTACCGCCTTTAACAGTTTTGGCGACGCGGTTGATACCGACCAGCTTGTCGACGAACTCGCTTTGCTCTTCGTCGCGGTCCCGGCGGCGTCCGCGGCCTCTGCCTCTTTCTTCAGCCATGGTGACTCTCCTAGAACTTCAGACCGCCCTCACGGGCGGCGTCTGCCAGGGCTTTCACCCGGCCATGGAACACATAACCGCCGCGGTCGAAGACAACATCTTCAACACCGGCTTTCTTTGCCCGCTCAGCGACCGCCTTACCGACTTTTTGAGCCGCTTCGATGGTGCTCGTGGATTTCAAACCCTTGCGTACATCTGCTTCCAGTGTGGAGGCAGCTGCAAGAGTGATCCCTTTCTCATCGTCGATGATCTGAGCGGAAATGTTTTTACCTGAACGCGCAACAGACAAACGGACCTTGCCTTCCGCAGTCTTGCGGAGTTTGGCGCGGCTGCGTTGCTGGCGGCGCAGGAATTTTTCGCGTGACGTCAACATGGCTACTTCTTCTTGCCTTCCTTACGGCGGACATATTCGCCTTGATAACGCACACCCTTGCCTTTGAACGGCTCTGGGCGGCGATAGTTACGGATTTCAGCGGCGACCTGACCAACAGATTGCTTGTCAGCACCAGAAATTTCGATCTCGGTCGGTTTCGCACATTTGATTTCAATGCCGTCCGGTGCCTTGTAGATAACATCGTGGCTGAAACCGAGTGCAAGCTTGAGGTCTTTACCCTGCATTTGCGCACGGTAACCAACGCCGACCAGTTCGAGGGTCTTCGTGAAGCCTTCAGCCGCGCCCTGAACCAGGTTCGCAGCATTTGAGCGACTCGTGCCCCACAGCGTCCGAGCAGATGGATCAAGCGCCTGAGCGAAGGTCATTTTCTTACGACCCTTCTCGTCATTGATGCGAATTTTCTCGTTCGCAGCTTCGACGATATCGTCGCGGGGATTGATCCGCAGCTCAGCGCCTTCAAGCTCAGCCGACATCACGTCAGGAAGCTCAATCGTGAGCTCACCCTTCGGGCCTTTGGCTTTCAGCACCTGACCTTCAATCGTGACCGTCGTGCTTGACGGGACAGAAATTGGAAGTTTGCCAATACGAGACATATCAGTTCACCCTTCCCTTAGAATACGCGGCAGAGGATTTCACCGCCCACATTCTCATCGCGCGCAGTGTTGTCAGACATCACGCCCTTAGAGGTGGACAGGATCGAAATCCCGAGACCGTTACGAACCAGCGGAATGTCACTCTTGGAAGAATATACACGCCGACCGGGCTTCGACACACGACGGATCTCAGCGATCACCGGCGTACCGTCGAAATATTTGAGTTCAATCTCGAGATGCTTGTGACCGTCTTTTTCGATCTCGGTATAGCCACGGATGTAGCCTTCACCTTGAAGCACTTCGAGGACGCGAGCCCGCAATTTAGAGGCCGGCGTTACGACTTTATCCATTCCGCGCATTTGAGCGTTACGGATACGTGTCAGCATATCGCCGAGGGGATCAGAAATAGCCATTATATCCCTCCTTACCAGCTGGACTTAACGAGGCCCGGAATCTTGCCGAGTGAGCCAAGCTCACGCAGCGCGATACGGGACATTTTCAGTTTGCGGTAATAACCGCGCGGACGACCGGATACTTCGCAACGATTACGCACACGGTTCGGTGCAGAGTTGCGTGGAAGCTCAGCCAGTTTCAGACGCGCCTTGAAGCGCTCTTCCAGTGGCAGATCTTCGTTCAATGCGATCGCTTTGAGCTCTTCACGCTTGGCCGCGTACTTCTCGACCAGGCGCTTGCGCTTATCATTCCGCTCAACAGCACTCTTCTTAGCCATTACAGTCTTCCTTCAGTGCTAGTTCCGGAACGGGAAGCCGCACTGCGCGAGCAGGCTCTTGGCTTCTTCGTTCGTGTTGGCGGTGGTACAAACAATAATGTCCATACCGCGAATATCGTCGACATCGTCATAGTTGATCTCTGGGAACACGAGTTGTTCCTTGAGGCCCATGGCGAAATTGCCGCGTCCATCAAAGCTCTTGCCGTTCAGACCACGAAAGTCTTTCACGCGTGGCAAAGCAATGTTGGTCAGACGATCCAGGAATTCGTACATACGTTCCCGACGCAGCGTGACCTTACAACCGATCAGCATTTCTTCGCGCAGCTTGAAGCCAGCGATAGACTTGCGAGCTTTGGTTGCGACCGGCTTTTGACCAGCGATCTTTTCCATCTCGGCCAGGGCCGTCTTGATCTTCTTGGAGTCAGCGACAGCTTCGCCAACACCCATGTTGATCACGACCTTGTCGATCTTTGGGATCTGCATGTCATTCGTATAACCGAACTCTTCCTTGAGTTGGTCGCGAATCTGCTCGTCATACTTCTTTTTGAGGCGAGGAGTGTAGTCTTTAGACATCTAGAGCCTCTCCTGAACGTTTGGCAAAGCGCGTCTTGCGGCCATGCTCATCTGTTTTGAATCCAACACGTGTCGCTTTGCCGTCACGAGGATCGATCATCGCAACATTCGAAACATGAATTGGCGCTTCGAACGAATTGATACCGCCTTGTGGGTTTTCCTGGCTTGGCTTCGTGTGACGTTTGACAACGTTCACGCCGCGCACAACCACACGGTTCTCAGCTGGAATAACCTTCAGCACTTCGCCCTCTGCGCCTTTATTACGGCCAGTGAGAACGATAACGCGGTCACCCTTTTTCACTTTCGCAGCCATAGCTACAGCACCTCCGGCGCGAGCGAGACAATTTTCATGTGGTTCTTGGCGCGCAGTTCGCGAGGAACAGGTCCGAAGATCCGAGTACCAATTGGCTCGTTATTATTGTTGATCAGGACAGCCGCATTGGTGTCGAACCGAATGGTCGACCCGTCTGGGCGATTAATGTCCTTGGCGACACGAACGACGACAGCGCGGCGCACGTCGCCTTTCTTTACGCGGCCAGTGGGAATTGCTTCCTTCACTGAAACCACAATGACATCACCTACAGAAGCGTAACGACGTCCGGCACCGCCCAGCA
>CAYNUI010000249.1:0-3595 GCA_964400185.1 uncultured Hyphomonas sp. | reverse complement strand
CGCAGCGCTAAGACGGCCGCCTGCTGCGCCATCAATACGCCGCCGGTGACCACCCAGGGATCATAGGTCTCTTCGGTCACGCAAAGACCGAAGCGCGACATCGTGAAAGCGACAGTATCTTGGAGCGCAGATTCAGGCGTCATTCGGTTCCCGGCGCATCCGGCTCAGGTTGGGCGCGAAAATCCCAACCGGTCTCCGCCGCGATATAGGCAAAGGCAGCATAGACGGCGACGTTCTGGCGGAATTCATCGGGCACAATCTTGTCGAACGTGTCATCCGGCGTGTGGTGATAGTCGAAATAGTCGATCCCGTTTTGGCCAGGCGTCACGACAGGGACACCGCTTCGCGCGAGGATGCCAATATCCGGCCCGCCAAACGCATTATTGTCTCCAGGCGTCACGCCGAGCGGCATCAGCAGGTTCTGCAACGTTCGCGCATAAGGCAGCGCCGCCTCGCCGAACCGCGTCTGGAAGCGCCAGATCGGACCCGCCCCGAAATCGCTCTCAGCGGCCAGAACATGCTTGTCGAGATCATCGCCATGTGCCCGGGCATAAGCCGTGGCCCCAAACAGGCCGACTTCTTCCGCGCCATAAAGCACCACCCGAATGGTCCGTCGTGGGCGCTCTGGCAGCTCGGCAATCAGCATCGCAGCGCCAACGACAATTCCGCATCCCGCGCCATCATCGAGCGCGCCTGTGCCGAGATCCCAGCTGTCGAGGTGGCAGCCGATCAAGACGATTTCATCTTTGAGATCCGTGCCGGTTAGCTCGGCAATCACATTTCCGGACGGGACATTGGTTTTAATCTCGGTCTGGATGTCCACGGAGACGGTGACCGGCCCGCGCTCGAGGAGGCGCGTGAGCTGGTCGGCATCTGGGCCGGAGATGGCCGCTACCGGCCCGGCCCCTTCGGCCCCGTCGCGCGCCATAATGCCGGTATGCGGCATCCGGTGCGGCTGCGTCCCGACCGAGCGCATGAGGCAGGCCTTTCCACCTTTGCTCGCCGTCGCTACGGCGCATTGCGAACGCTTGCGCACGGCCATGCCATAGCCGGATCCGTCCATGGTCTTGATCATGGTTTCGTCGACGAAAACAATCTTCCCATCGACTTTTGAGATGGGCGCCGCCTGCAGCTCTGCAAGGCTTTCGAACCGGACGACAGACGCTTCCACGCCGCCCTCGGGTGTGGCAGCGGAACCGCCAAGTGCGGTTGCCACGAGCGTTTGTGGGCTTGGCGAAACAATCGAGACCGCTTCAGATTTGCGCGACCAGAATGGGATCTCAAAGCCTTCGATGCGGACCGTGTCAAAGCCGAGCTCTGTCAGCTCCGCCACCGACCAGTCGCGGGCCCGCGCTTCGGCCTCAGACCCGGCCAGCCTTTGGCCGACTTCAGTGGTCAAATCCTCGACGAATTTTAGGCCCACCTCGTCTTCGAGCGCGTCCGCGATCAGGGCTTGTGTCACCGCCTCAATGTCAGGATCGAGCGGCGCCGCGTCTTGGGCCAAGGCGGCGCTGCAAAATAGACTGCTGGCAAACCCAGCTAAGACTGAACGCAAAAACATGGTGGCTCTCTCCCGTAAGCACAGGAGAGAGACTAGCCGCATTTATGACAGGGTCCAGCAAGGAATGCTGGACACCTGCACCTGGTTACGCCGCAAGCGCTGCAATTTTCGCATTCGCCTCTGCGACTTTATCTTCGCCAGCCGCCATCAATTGATCGGCCGCGATGATTTCCACATCATGGATTCCGATAAAGCCAAGGACGTGGCGGATATAAGGGGTCGCGAAATCGATCTCTGACCCAGATTGGGTGCCGCCAGACGCGATGGCGACATAGGCTTTTTTGCCTTCGAGCAAGCCGACGGGACCATTTTCCGTATACGCAAAGGTCTTGCGCGCCCGGGCGATGAGATCCACCCAGGCCTTGAAGCCGGCGGGGACCCCGAAATTGTAGATTGGAACGCCCAGCACCAATGTGTCCGCCGCTTCAATCTCAGCGATCAGCGTATCGGACAGGTCTAGGGTTTGGATCTGTTCGGGTGTCCGCGCTTCGTCTGGCGTGAAATTCGCGCCGACCCAAGCCTCAGTCAGCAAGGGCAAAGGCGAACGACCGATATCGCGCGTGACGACCTGCGTCTCTGGCGACGAGAGCGTCTCAACGAGCTTTTGACTAAGCGCTCGCGTGATCGAGCCTTCAGTCCGCGCGGACGCGTCGATATGAAGAATATTGCGGGCCATAGATGCCTCCATCATTTGCAACAGGATGGAGATGGAACTTTGACCCGCAATTGAGAATGGCTCGCATCCGGCATACAGTTATGCCGGAAACGAATAATTACGGCGCGGCCGGTGCGCCCTGATTGATCAGCATGACCAGCTGCGGGATGCCTTCAGTCGGTGGACGGTCCCGGTAGCCCTCTTCTTTTTGCACACCCGCGACTTCGCCATCAGCTTTGATATAGACAATTGCTGGGTGCGGAATGCCGTCAAAGCGGCTGCCTGGATTGACCTCAGTGTTGCGCAGACCGAACGCGTCAATCATCGCGGAATCTGTGTCAGAGAGGAAATTGTAGCTGAGCTCATTCTCACCCGCGAAATCGGCGAGAATGTCTGGGCTATCATAGGTGATGATATTCATCGACCAGCCTGCTTCGGCGAGTTCAGCGGTCACGCTCTCAAGCTCCAGCGCCTGGGCTTTACAGAATGGGCACCAGTCGAGCGAGCGCGAGAACACCACGACGGCACCGTTTTCGCCTGAGATCGCCGCGAGATCGACGCTCTCACCTGCAGCTGTCACGGCGCTAAATTCAGGGGCCGTGGTACCGGCTTCGACGCAGATCATATTGGTCGTGCCATCGCCGTGGTCGTCTGCCATAGCGGCAGCCCCGGAGAGAATGAGCGCAGATGCGGCAATAAAAGATCGAACCATGAAACGGTCCTCCAAACTGTTTGCTTGGCAGCTCTTTATCGCGCTGACCGACCGCTGAATAGGGCTCTCACGCGTCTGTGAAGCACATGTGAGTGCCAGAAAAAAGCGCCGCCGCATGATTGCGACGACGCTTAAATTCATTGGCTAGAGGGCGCCGCTTAGGCGAGCGCTGGCTCGAGCTTCTTACAGTCTTCGACCAGGCCTTTAACCGCGTCAACAGAGGCCATGAACATGTCCCGCTCGGCATCGTTAAAGTCGAACTCGATGACTTTTTCGGCGCCATTGGCACCGATCAGCGTTGGCACACCCACATAGAGACCATTCAGGCCGTACTGACCGTCACACCAAGCTGCAGACGGAAGCACGCGCTTCTGATCTTTCAAGTAAGATGCTGCCATCGCGATCGCCGATTCCGCAGGGGCGTAATAGGCTGAGCCGGTTTTCAGAAGCGCAACAATCTCGCCGCCGCCTTTTCGGGTCCGGTCAACAATCGCGTCGAGCTTCTCTTGGCTGATCCAGCCCTGCTTGACGAGTTCAGTCAGTGGCAGGCCGCCCACCGTCGAGTGACGCACCATTGGCACCATCGAGTCGCCATGTCCGGCGAGGGTCCAGGCGTGAATGTCGGCAACCGAAACGCCGGTGGCTTCAGACAGGAAGTAAGCAAAGC
>CAYNUI010000248.1:1587-3598 GCA_964400185.1 uncultured Hyphomonas sp. | reverse complement strand
GGCGCGGCGCGATCGGCCAGCGTGCGGAGGTTGGCGCGGACTGTGTCGCCCTGGGCGAGGAGCTGCAATTGCCGCTCGTCCAGTTCCGGCTCTTTCATCAGCCAGTGCACCGAGCGGCGGATCAGGTCGGCAAAGGGACCGCCGCCATCATAGCCGCGCGCCCACAGCCAGATTTGGTCCGACAACAATTGTGCGACGCGGCCATCTCCGACGCGGTCGACGGCAAAGAGCGGCTCACCGCCGGGCGCGCGCATCAGGACGTCGCCTGTGTCGGCGCGGGCTTGAATGAAGCGTAGCCACTTGCCCCAGGTCTGGCCGGCAAAATCTTCGGTAATCGTGTGGCGCATGCCTTCTTGAGACAGTTCCGGTACCACATCGCGGGTGATGATGTCGCCAGTAGGTAGCGCCGGGAGAATGCCTGCGAGCGGGGTGCGGGCGAGGCTCGCCGGGCCAGCAAAGCTTTCGCCTGCCACGACGAGCAAGGCGCCGCCTTCATCGACGTAGCGCGCCACGTCGGCGAGATAGCCCATCGTGATCACACCGCGCCGTTCGTACTGATCGAAAATGATAAGATCGAACCCATCGAGCTTGTCTTCGAACAATTCCTCGGTCGGGAAGGCGATCAGCGCCATTTCCTCAAGCGGGGTAATGTCGCGCTTATACGGCGGGCGCAGGATCGTGAAGTGGACCAAATCGACCGAAGGGTCGGATTTTAGAAGGTCACGCCAGACCCGGCCGGACGCATTCGGGCGTCCTGTCACGAGCAAAACCCGCAAGCCGTCGCGAACGCCCGATATGGTCGCAGCGGTCCGGTTATTCGCGAGGGTGAGTTCTTGATCGCCTTCCGGTGTTTCGAAGACGACGATATTGTCCCCGCGTCGCTCAATCTCGATGAACAGGCTCGTGTCTTCACCGGCCTGGATATAGGTCGCCATGGAGCGACCACCATTGATCGCATAGGTGACCGGAACGGTTCCGCCTTCAGGATCATCGACGCGAATAACGAACTCGGCTTCGTCGCCAACAATGTCGAAATTCGGGGCTTGGACGAGGGTGATGCGCCGGTCGCTGGCGTCAGGATCGCCCGTGATCAGGCCGTGGACGGGCCCCAGCTCGCGAATACGAGAAAGCGACTCAGGCATATCGTGGATTTGCCCGTCGGTGATCAGGATAGATCCGGCAATGCGGTCGCGCGGCACAGCCGCCATCAGCCCTTCCAAAGCGCCGATCAGTCGTGTGCCATCGCCCTGGGTTTCGGTTTCGATGACGCGAAGATCAATCGACGGATTGGCCTCTAACTCTTCGCGTAAGTCCTCATAGACCGCGCTCGCAATCTCGCTGCGGTCACCGAAATTCATACTGTCGGACCGATCGACCACAATCGCGGCCACAGAGGGCAGGGGCTCGCGCTCTTCTTCGACAATGGCTGGATTGGACAGCGCGAAGAAGGCAAAGACGAGCCCCAGGCTCCGCGTCAGCCAAGCTTTCCCAAACACTGAGACATAAGCGATCAGGCAGACTGCCGAGAAGACTGCCAAGCCCCAAAAGAGCGGCCAACTGATCAGCGGATCGAATGACAAGCGTGAGACCTCCATCATGGGATCACTCCGTCCTGGACGTCGAAGTCGCCGACCCCATCATCTTCGCCCAAGCGCTCCAGCAGAGCCGGAACGTGGACCTGGTCTTCTTTGTAGTTGCCGGTGAGGATGTAGATGATCAAATTGACGCCAAACCGGATCGACAGCTCGCGCTGCGTGTCGCCACCATCGACTGAATAGATCGGGCGACCCCGTTCATCGACGGCCCAGGCGGCCATATAGTCGGCGTCCCCAATGAACAGTCGGCTGACGCCATCGCCGCGTCGCTCGGTCTTGTCGGCGGCCCCAGTGGTCTCAATCCAAAGATTGCGATTGGAATAGCGTCCTTGGAAGGCTTGAAGGAGATAGTAGGACCGGGTCAGAACATGGTCTTGCGGGACGGGCGCAAGCGCAGGCGTGTCGAGGCCGGCCAG
>CAYNUI010000248.1:0-1487 GCA_964400185.1 uncultured Hyphomonas sp. | reverse complement strand
AAGAGGACCAAGCTCAGTCCTTCGAGCCCGGCTTTGGTGGCGCGGTCGGTGCGGGGATCGCCCGTTTCAATGTACGCGAGCCGCATTTCCAGCGCTGCGGCGGTTTCCTTGTCCAAGTCTTCGTCGGCAAACCGGTTGAAGGTGGATTGGGCCAAACTCTCGCTTGGCAAGACCAGCAGTCCACCGACGATCATCATCGCGGCTGCGGTGGCGGAGCGTCCGAAGGAGGGCAGGCGACCGGCCAGGGCCAACGCGACGATTAGATCGAGACAAAGAAGACCAATGGCGGCGGCGAGGAGCAATCCGCCGAGGCGCATGGTCCGCGCTTCGGTTTCGCCGAGAAGGCGCGCGCCAGCGGGCCAATTGGAGACCGCTGTGGCGGTATACTCCGCCGCCACGTTCAGTGCGCGCGTGCCGGCGGGACCTTGATAGAGGCCAGGTGGGTGTTCTTCAGACAGGGTGACCGAGCCGAAATCGCTAGCTCGAAGCGGTGTCGCGCCAGCGCTCGGCTGGGTAAGACGGCCCGCGCCATTCAATGTCAGGCTTGGCGAATAGAGACCTTCCTCGTCGCTGATCGCTTCGCCTCGACCGGCGGCAATCGACCGGCGGAGCATGTCCACGAAAACGCCCGCATACGGCAAGTCAGACCAATCCGGGCCTGCTGTGACGTGGAACAGAATCAGCGTGCCTTCTCCGCGCCGATCGGCGGTGACCAGCGGACTGCCATCGGCAAGCCGCGCCCAAGTGCGACGAGCGAGTTCGGGGCCGGGGCGGGCCAAGACTTGTTGGCGTACGCGGATATCATCCGGCGGGATGAGGCCTGCAAAGGGAGAGCTTTCGGGAAAATCACCCAGCGGCTGCGGCTCTTCCCAAGTGAGTGTGCCGCCAATGGCGCGCGATGAGCGGCGGAGCGGGGCTGGGACAAGATCATCGGTCGCGGCATCGACTTGCGGGCCTGCCATGCGGGGACCTGCGAACCGGATCAAGGCGCCGCCTTGTTCAATCCATGTCGTCACGGCCTCGCGGGATTGGCGATCAATCTGACCGATATCGGTGAGGATGATGGCGTCCGGGTTCTCATCGATCAGGTCGAGCAAGTCGCCATCGGAAATGGTCGCGAAGGGTTCGAGGGCTTTGCGGACATAGTGAATGTCTGAGAGCAAAGGCTGGGCGGTGCTGTCGCCACTAACCACACCGACGCGGCGCGAGCGGTCGGCGCTGTCCCAAAGCCAGACGGTGCCCGCCGTGGCGCTGCCCGTGACCTGGAAGCGCGCGATTTGGGAGAGGGCGGCGGGAGGTAGGGAGAAGGTGGCAGTGGCGGCGGATTGCCCCGCTTCAAAATTGAGCTCGGTCGTTGCTAAGGCGGCCCCATCTAGGGTGAGGGCCGAGAGGAAATGGTCTGAGGGGCTTGCCGTTTCAGCCCGCGTTGCGGTCAGCGTAACGCCGCGCGCATCAGCGCTGAGACGAGTGAGTGCGAGCGGGCCGCG
>CAYNUI010000247.1:0-3602 GCA_964400185.1 uncultured Hyphomonas sp. | reverse complement strand
GGTCAAACGAGACAACATAGACTTCCAAGGTCATGCCAGCGACTTGCTGCTGCTCGATTGCGGTGACGGTGCCAACGCCGTGGGCAGGATAAACGATCTTTTGACCTTCTGCGAAATCTAGTTTCGTTGCCGCATCTGCTGTTGCCATGTGGAGACCTCTTCTTCTACGCAAACGAGCCACGTTGCCGGCGAGAAAATCTCGTAAGGTGCCGACATATGCATGGCTCGGATATGGTGTTGTGACATATTTATATAGCACAACTGGCACTTATTCTCAATAGGGCCGTTCAATTCTCATTAAGAAATGGCATTCGCCTTAGCTGGCGGGCAATTCGATGGTGAATCGGGCGCCGCCTTCCTCACGATTCTCAGCAATGACGGTGCCCATATGGGTGGTGACGATTTGCGCCACGATGGACAGACCTAGGCCAGAGTTGTTGCCAAAAGCTGCCCCAGCGGGTCGGTCTGTGTAAAATCTTTCGAAGATTTTCTCGAGTTTATCCACAGGGATGCCGGGTCCGTTGTCCTCAACCAGAATGCAGGCTGTGGTTTGCGGCCCTTGCCGGCTTTGGCGCAAGGTGACGGTGACTTCGTCGCCTTCTGGAGAGAAGGAGCGGGCATTGTCGATCAGGTTGCGCAACACTTGCCCGAGCGGGCCTTCACGGCCGCGAATGGTGAGGCCGGCATCCATGGTCGCATCGTTGAAAATGACTTTGACATTGCGCTGATGCTCGAGACCTTCATAGGTCCGCACGACGTCGCGCAAAAAGGAAGACAGATCCAGCCGTTCGGTCGGAATTCGGGTAATCTCAGCCTCGAGGCGCGAGGCATTCGAAATATCTGTGATCAGCCGGTCCAGCCGTTTCACATCCTGCGCGATCACTTTGCGCAATTTCTCCCGCGCGACAGGGTCATCTTGGACCATTTCAGCCGTTTCCACCGCTGATCGGATCGAAGTGAGCGGGTTTTTCAGCTCATGCGCCACATCGGCGGCAAAGGACTCGTTAGCGGTGATCCGTTCGAATAGGGCATCGGTCATCGCCTCAACCGATTGGGCGAGATGGCCAATTTCGTCATGGCGCTTGGTGATGCGCGGCAGATCGAGCTTATTGCTGGTCCCGCTCCGGATCCGATCCGCTTCACTGGCGAGGCGCCGCAAGGGATTGGCGATCCCGATGGTCAACAGGCCGGACGTGATCAGCGCCACCAAGATCGCCACCGCGATGAAAGGGATCAATGCCGCCCGCTCGGCCCGAATGATGGCGTCAATATCATTGGATTCTAGGGTCAGAACCCCAACCACAGCGGAGACGTGCTGGATTGGCAGCGACACGGAAATGATCCGCTGGCCGCGATCATTAAAGCGCTGACTCGCCGCTTCATTGCCGGTGATCGCTTCGGCATACTCCTCCTCAAAGGTGAGCGTGCGCACCGCATCTTCGCCTTCGGTCGGACGGAAGGACCCAAGCACCGAGACCGCCCATTCCGATAGGCCTTTGCTCCAGACCGTAAGCTGATCCGGATCCTGCAGTGGTGGTAGATTTTCGACGATCACTCGGTCGGACAGGAAATAGCTGTCGCCGACCAGTTCGCCTTCGGTATTGTAGATCTTGCCCCGCATCGATTGCGGCAAGGACAGCGACGCCATCACGTCTTTGGCGAGCGCATCATCCAAGATCGGCTGTGGTTCACCATAGGCCGCGTCGTCGCCGATAAGATTGGAGAGAAGCCGCGCCTGGCCAACCAAATCGGTCTTTTTCGACACCACAAACGTCGCCCGCATCTCATTTAGGACCATCGCCCCGACAATGAGAATGATCAGGCCGGCCAAATTTGACGCAAAGATCAGCCGCGCGATCCTGGAGCCGAGCAAACGCCCGCTCCATCGCCTGACATTGGATCTGTTTTGCGCCGAAGCCATAAGTCGCAGTCTCGTCTAACGAAGCTGAACTTTACCCGTCTGCGGCAACTTTCATAGAGACAATGGAATCTGGGTCACGCGGCGGCTCGCCTTTGGCGAGCGCATCGATGACGTCCATGCCTTCGGTGACTTTGCCCCAAACAGTGTACTGATTGTCGAGGAAGCTCGCATCATCGAAGCAGATGAAAAACTGGCTATTGGCACTGTGCGGCTGGTTGGTCCGGGCCATTGAGCAGGTGCCACGAACGTGTGGTTCTGGGTTAAACTCTGCCTGCAGGTTAGGCTTGTCAGAGCCGCCCATGCCAGTGCCTTGCGGGCAGCCAACCTGCGCCATGAAGCCCGCAATCACGCGGTGGAAGACAATGCCATCATAAAAGCCTTCGCGCGCCAGTTCACGAATGCGGTCGCAATGTCCTGGGGCAAGGTCGGGGCGCAGTTCGATTGTCACGTTGCCTTGTGAGGTTTCCATCAAGATTGTGTTTTCGGCATCAGCCATAGCGGGAAGCTCCTGAAGTGAGTTTCCCTTCGCATAAGTGCTTATCTCAAGCGTTGAAAGACCTGATTAGCGGTTATTTCCCGCGATATCATAGAAGAGCGAGAAGTCGATCGGTAGCGCATCGCGAATATATTGGCGCACGAACAGGTTTTGATCCGCGATCGGTTTTCGCGTCACATAGACCACATCAAACCGGCGGAGCGGCGTCCAGCTGGCAAGGCTTGGATCATAGAGACCGGCCTTCAAATCAAAGACCGCAGATTTTACCTCGCCGCCCGGCATTCGGCGCATCAAGACCACCGTCTGAGACTTGCCCCGATCGGTTGCCCCGCCAGCCATAATGATCGCCTGAAGCGGATCGATCTGACCTGGCAAATCAAACAGGCCCGGATTGGTCACTTCGCCGCCGACAAAGACCCGCTGTGAGGCGGTGCCGGTCAACAAGACATCAATATCAGGATCATTAAGTTCGCTCGCCATCGCCGCAACGACCGTCTCGCGCACCTGATCGACGGTGCGAGCTGAGGCTTGGATGGGCGGCGAATACGGCATGCGGAACCGGCCATCGGGTCCGACGGTGACGGTACGGGTCAGTTCCGGCGCGGTATGCACAATGACTTCCAGCTGATCACCGGGCGCGATCAAGTAGAAGGCGTCCTTGCCGTCTTCGTGACGCCATTCCTGGCTCGGGAAATGCTCAGATTGGACCGGCTCAGCCGTCTGACAGGCCGACAGGACAATCGGGATCAAAGCAAGGCAGAGCAGGCGATTCATGGCGGCCAAGGTTGAGAAATTTCTTCGCTGAGACCGTCTGCGTTAATGTTTAAGGAAGTATCAAGCAGGTAAGAAGAAATCGCCGTATTTTGAGTTCGGAGCCCTCGTGGATGACCGACATGTCTGACTGGGGACCCACTGGGGTCGTTCAGGCTGAGCCGGGCTATGTCCCTGCCCGGCCTCGGCTGTCCATGTCTGACTTTCTGCTCCAGCTGTGGCGCTCCAAATGGGTGATGATCTTAGTGGCGCTGCCAATCTTTGCGCTCGGCTTGTTCGTCGCGTTCCAGATGCCAAAGACGTATGAATCGCGCTCCGGTCTTTATGTGACGTCAGGCGACGAGGTGCGATCGACCACAATCCTCGGGGATCCGAGCTTTGATCAAGGCCCAGGCATCCAAGAAGTGATCCAAG
>CAYNUI010000246.1:184-3663 GCA_964400185.1 uncultured Hyphomonas sp. | reverse complement strand
ATGCCCATCGTGCCCGGCATTATGCTGCAGCCCAATTTTAACGGTCTCAAACGCATAGCCGGCCTTTGTCAGGCCTCGGTGCCGGACTGGCTGCATAAGCTTTACGAGGGCACGGATGACGACCCAGAGACGCGTGAACTGATCACCGCAAATGTCGCCGCTGAGCTCTGCCAGAAACTATCTGATCAAGGCGTCAATACATTCCATTTCTATACGCTTAATCGGGCAGGACTTGCTCTGTCCATCTGCCGCTTGCTTGGCATGAAACCGAAAGCCCAAACCGCATGACCGACCGCCAATCTCGCATCGCCCACCTTCATGCCGCCGCCAAAGAACGGATCCTCCTGCTCGATGGCTCGTGGGGCGTGATGTTCCAGCGCATGGGACTGGAAGAAACCGACTATCGCGGCACCCGTTTCACCGAAGACAAGTATCCCGGCCAGATGAAAGGGAATAATGATATTCTCTGCCTGACCCGTCCCGATCGCGTGACCGAACTCCACGATGCTTATTATGCGGCCGGCGCGGACATCTCGGAGACCAATACGTTCTCTGCGACCACGATCGCGCAGGATGACTATTCCCTCGATCTGCAATCGGTGATCGATATTAACTTTGAAGGCGCCAAGCTTGCCCGCGCCGCGGCGGATGCGTGGACGGAGAAAGAACCGCATAAGCCACGCTTTGCTGCCGGCTCGATTGGGCCGCTCAACAAAATGCTGTCGATGAGCTCGGACGTAAACGATCCTGGCGCCCGCGAAGTGACCTTCGATCAGGTCTACCAAGCCTATCGCGAACAGATCAAAGCTCTGAACGAAGGCGGCGTGCACCTCTATCTGATCGAGACCATCACCGACACGCTGAACTGCAAAGCCGCGATCAAAGCGATCATGGATCTCGAAGCCGAGGGCTTGGAAAAGCTCCCCATCTGGATTTCGGGCACGATTACCGACCGCTCGGGCCGGACGCTGTCAGGTCAGACGGTCGAAGCGTTCTGGAACTCCGTCCGACACGCCAAGCCGTTTGCGATTGGCTTTAACTGCGCGCTCGGCGCGGATCTGATGCGCCCGCACATTGCCGCGATCTCTCGCGTCGCCGACACATTGGTTGCCGCCTATCCGAATGCGGGTCTGCCAAATGAGATGGGCCAGTATGATGAAGAGCCCCATGAAACTTCGGGTGAAGTTGGAAAGTGGGCGCAAGACGGGATCGTCAACATTCTCGGCGGCTGCTGTGGCACAACCCCTGAGCATATCAAGTCGATTGCTGACGCGATCGAAGGCGTCACCCCCCGCGATCCTGCGCAAAGCGAAAATACAATGCGTTTGGCTGGCCTCGAACCATTTGAACTGGCATCTTAGGGCACCCCCGAGAGCAAGGAGACCCGACCATGAAAGTGTATGACAAATTAGACGATCGGATCGTCAAATTCATCGAGAAGCAGAAGATGTTCTTCGTCGCCTCTGCGCCGCTTTCGGCGGACGGGCACATCAATCTTTCGCCGAAAGGCTATGACGCCTTCAAAGTTCTGGACGACACCACGGTGGCTTGGCTCGACCTTGGCGGGTCTGGCATTGAGACCCAAGCCCATGTTCAGGAAAATGGCCGCATCACAATCATGTTCTGCGCCTTTGAGGGCCCGGCCAATATTCTGCGCCTGTTCGGCACGGGAGAAGTGATCAATCCACACCATGCTGAATGGGACGACATGCTGGCACTCTTCCCAGGCTTCGAACGCGCCCGCGGCGTGTTCAAAGTGAAGCTGACGCGCATCCAGGATAGCTGCGGCTGGGGCGTGCCCTTCTATGAGTTCAAAGGCGAGCGCGATCAGCTCACCCGCTATGTCGACAATAAGTCGACCGAGGAATGGGTTGAGAGCCGCTACCAGAAGAATGCAGAGAGCATTGATGGCCTCAAGGGTCTGGTAAAGGAGCCAAGCTGATGACCTATATTGATGGTTTTGTTGCCGCTGTGCCGGTCGAAAACAAAGAGGCCTACCTAGAGCATGCCCGCATCACCAGTCCGGTCTTCAAGAAATACGGGGCGCTGCGCGTCGTCGACAATTGGGGCGACGAGGTGCCGGACGGCGAAGTGACCTCCTTCCCGCTCGCGGTGAAAGCCAAGCCAGGTGAAGTCATTGTCTTTTCCTGGATCGAATGGCCGTCCAAGGAGGCGCGCGAGAAAGGCATGGAACAATGCATGACCGACCCGGTCTTCACCAGCGACATGGACATGCCGTTTGACGGCAAGCGTATGCTGATCGGCAGCTTTGAAACAATTTTAGATGTTTAAGAGATCAAACCAAGTGCTGTCATCCCGGGCGAACGAAGTGAGACCCGGGACCCAGCGAGATTAAGGAATGTGGGTCCCGGACAAGTGCTGAAGCACTTTCCGGGATGACAATAGAAAAGAGCTTTCAACTCATGACTTCAGCCTCCCAGAGCTTCGTCAATATTGGCGAGCGCACCAATGTCACGGGATCTGCACGATTCCGGAAATTGATCGTGAATGGCGATTATGCCACCGCGGTCGAGGTCGCGCGTCAACAAGTTGAGAATGGCGCACAAATCATCGATGTGAACATGGATGAGGGCATGCTGGACGGCGCTGAGGCGATGACCACCTTCCTCAACCTGATCGCCGCTGAGCCCGACATTGCTCGTGTGCCCGTCATGATTGATAGCTCCAAATGGGAGGTGATCGAGGCGGGCCTCAAATGCGTGCAAGGCAAGGCCGTGGTCAACTCGATCTCGATGAAAGAAGGCGAGGATCAGTTCCGTGAGCACGCGCGCAAATGCCTATCCTACGGCGCCGCCGTTGTGGTCATGGCGTTTGATGAAGTGGGTCAGGCCGACACCGCGCCGCGCAAAATCGAGATTTGCCAGCGCGCGTTTAAAATACTCACCGAAGAAGTTGGCTTTCCGGCCGAAGATATCATCTTTGATCCGAACATTTTCGCCGTCGCGACCGGGATCGAAGAGCACAATAATTATGCGGTCGATTTCATCGAAGCGACCAAAGTGATCCGCGAGACCTGTCCTGGCTGCCACATCTCCGGCGGGCTTTCCAATGTCAGCTTCTCGTTCCGCGGCAATGAACCGGTGCGCCGGGCCATGCACTCGGTCTTTCTTTACCATGCAATCCCAGCCGGCATGGATATGGGCATCGTTAATGCTGGTCAGCTCGACATCTATGATGAGATCGAACCAAAGCTGCGCGAACTGGTTGAAGACGTCATCCTCAACCGCAATGAAGACGCGACCGAATCGCTGGTCGATTATGCCGAACAGTTCCGCGGCCAGAAAGGCAAGTCGGCTGAGAAAGACATGTCGTGGCGCGAGCTGCCGGTCGAAAAGCGGCTCGAGCATGCCCTGGTCAACGGCATTACCGAGTTTATCGAAGACGACACCGAAGAAGCCCGCGCTGCGGCGGCGCGCCCGCTGCATGTCATCGAAGGCCCGCTGATGGACGGCATGAAT
>CAYNUI010000246.1:0-174 GCA_964400185.1 uncultured Hyphomonas sp. | reverse complement strand
CGCTGTGGCCTATCTCGACCCGTTCATGCAGGCCGAGAAAGAAGAACTTGGCACGGTGGATGTCTCCAACGGCAAAGTCCTGATGGCGACTGTGAAAGGCGATGTGCACGATATCGGCAAGAACATTGTCGGCGTCGTGCTCGCCTGTAACGGCTATGAGATTGTCGACATGGG
>CAYNUI010000245.1:0-3672 GCA_964400185.1 uncultured Hyphomonas sp. | reverse complement strand
ACACTTGCTATGCGATTGAAGGCAATGTGAAAGCGCAGGTGCCGGAATGGGACGGCCAATATGCGCAGATCAAGCTGGAGCAAGATGCCTGCTTTGATGGCGACACGGTCACTTATCTCGCGGGTCGCCAGACGACTTGGCATGTCGTGAAATAGAAAAGGGCGCACAGGACCGAAAGCGCCGTCTTTGGTACTCGTATCCCGTCGACCTAGAGACTAGGTGGGCGCCGGTTAGATAGGACCACGGTCCAGTCCAGAGCCAGCTCCCTGACGGAACTTAAGGTCGGCGGATAGCTGACCGTCCTCGAACGCTCCAGCCTCTGTGCTGAAGCCATATAGGCATGATTGTCGCGATCGGTAAGGGGCTTCAAGCGGCAGCTTGCTTTTCGCCGAGCTCCCGCAAATAGGGCCAGGTGAACAATCCGCTCGAATGTCCGTCACTGAAGAAGATCCGAACGGCATAGCGACCGACCGGCTCAGCCTTATTGACGCTAAGATCATTGCTGATCACGGGCGGCGGGGGTTTCGGCCCGCTGCCATGACCTTGCACTTCGGCTGACGGGCTTTCCAGACGCAGGGTCTTATAGGGCAGGGTGAACTCTGCCCCATCATCAAACGTGATGGTCAGCGCCTGTCCGCTCTTTGAAAAGCGTAACTCTTCAGGCCATGCGCGCGCACTCATGGGCTTGTCTCCAAGTCTCTTGCTTCGCTTTCCAGCATGATGGGGAGCCCATCGCGGATCGGAAAGGCGAGCTTGGCTTTCTTTGAAACGAGTTCACAGGCCTCGCGATCAAAAATGAGCGGGCCGCCTGTCACGGGACAGATCAGGAGCTCTAAAAGCCGCGGGTTGACCCCGCACGGGTTCGTCGAGGTGGACGTGTCTTGGTCAGTCATTGCAAGGTGGAGCTGTCATCGCCTGGCATGTCCATGTCAAGCAAAGCGATCAGAGTTTCGGCGCGTTCTGCGACACTCGGGGCTTCGAGCAAGGCTTGTTTTTCAAGCGTCCCAAACGGACAGCCCGCGCAGAGCGCATTGATGAGGGTTTCCATGGGCGCGTTCTCAACCGCTTCCCAGTCAACTTCCATCGAGTTGATTTGGGTGTAGCGTTTCAACGACCTCACGAGATCCGGACGGTCCGGCAAGCTGGCATCGGTCGGCGAGATGAGATCATGCGCAAAGCTCTGCCAATCCGGGCGCACCTGTCGGTATGGCGTTTCAACTTGAAGCTCTTCATCCACTGCAAACCGGCAAATGCCGCTCAGCGAGATCAAGTAGCGCCCATCATCGGTCTCTGAATAGGAGGTGATGCGGCCTGCGCAGCCCGTTGCCGCGAGATCGGGGGTGACGCGATCATTGCCTTGGGACTGGATCATCCCGATCATCCGGCGCCCACTCATCGCATCATCAACCATGTTGAGATAACGCGGTTCGAATATGTTGAGGGGCAAAGACCAACGCGGAAACAGTAACACCCCCGCAAGTGGGAAGACCGGAATGGTGTCCGGCAAATCGGACAGTTTGCGATAGGTCTCGATCGTCACAGCTTTTCCTAGTTTTCACTCTCATAACACAAAATGGAGTGATCAGGCGATCTGGCGAGCAATCAATTCACGATCACGCAAACATCAGCGATCCGAGACGACGGCGTCCGTCGACGGTCACCGGGTCTTTCGGCCCAGCCGCTTCAAACACTTCAAGAAGTTTCGCTTTGGCTTTGCCGTCTTCCCATTCCAAATTATCGGACAGGATGGTCAGCAAATGATCGACCGCATCTTGGTTCTTGCCTTGGCCGATCAGCTTTTCGGCAAGCTCAAAGCGCGCATGGTGATCGCCAGGATTGGCCGCAACCGTTTCTTTCGCGCTCGACATATCTTCATCAAGCGGCGTGTCTGCCATTAGATCCAGCGCTGTACGCACCGACTTTATTGCAGCGTCATTGGCTTTGCTTTCAGGCGCCATGTCCAAGATCTGGCGGGCGCGATCAGGATCGCCATTGGCGAGGTAGCAGCGCGCCAGGCCTGCAATCGCTGCTGCATTTTCGGGGTCGGCATCAATCACGGCGCTATAGATCTGGGCCGCAGTGCCGACATCTCCCGACTGAACCGCAGCTTCGGCCTGCTCGAGCGCTTCTTGAAGCTGTTTGGCACCATCTGTGCCGCCGAGAATGCTTTCAATGAATTGGCGCACTTGGCTTTCTGGAAGCGCGCCCTGGAACCCATTGACCGGACGGCCTTTGTCAAAGGCAAACACAGACGGAATTGAACGCACGCCCATTTGTCCGGCAATGCCGGGATGCTCTTCTGTATTGATTTTGACCAGTTTGACCTTGCCGCCATTCTCATTGACGACTTTCTCAAGCGTCGGCGTCAGGGTTCGGCAGGGACCGCACCAAGGGGCCCAGAAGTCTACGAGAACGGGCTGCGTGTTCGATTCTTCGATCACGTCCTGCATAAAGGCTTGATCAGAAGAGTCTTTAATGTGCGGTGAGGCAGCGGCGTCAGTCATGTCATGCATCCAAATTTGCGTCCCGACGCAATGTGGGCGCAGAGCCTAATTAGTGCAAGGCGTGGAACGCGGCTCGGTCTAGCTCGCGCCCGCTTTCGACCAGACTTGAGCGACGCGCTTGTCGCGGCCACAGCCAACCCGGTACAGCTTATAGCGGGCCGGGTTCTTCATGTAATAGTTCTGGTGATAAGTCTCAGCTTCGTAGAACGCGGTCTCGTCCATCACGCGTGTGACGATCGGACCTGGCAGAATGCTGGCCTGCTCAATCGCGGCGAATTGCATTTCAACTTCGGCGCGCTCTTCAGCTGAATTGACGAATACCGCTGTGCGGTAAGAATTGCCGCGATCGCAGAACTGGCCGCCATCATCGGTTGGATCAATGTGGCGCAGGAAATAGTCGACGAGTTCGCCATATTCGACACGTGAGGAGTCGTAGACGACTTTTACGGCTTCCAAGTGACCCTGCTTGGTGTGGGTCTTGTAGGTCGGGTTGGTCGTGTTGCCCGCGGTGTAGCCAGAAACGGTTTCCAGGACGCCATCGACTTTGTCGAAATCGCTTTCGACGCACCAGAAGCATCCACCTGCGAAAATCGCTGTTTCGAGATTTTCGTTGTTAGAGACTGAAGCCGGTCCATTGTCCGCAACAGCGGTCAGAACGAATGAGGCCAGCGCGGTTAGGCCGCCAGCAATCAGGCTGATCGAAAGTGGATGGGTCAGTTTCAGCATCGGGGTCTCGTACTATGATTCTAGCTCTTGAGCTGCATATGACTTGTCGCCGTTCGAATTGCGAGCCCGCATTTCAGTTCTCACGTATATTTGTTGTCGTGTGACCAGAATAGCGCATTTATCCTGCTAAACGGTCCAACTCTTCAGCAGAAATTTCCGAGTTATCGTAAATGTTTGCGACATCATCTAAGTCGTCGAGCACATCCAAGAGACGCATAAGCTTCTCTGCGTCATCCCCTTCGATAGGAACATTGTTCTGGGGTTTCCAGATCAGCTTGGTCGATTTGGCTTCGACTTCGCCAAACTGACCTTCAAGGGCAGATGCGACGTCCGTGAGGTCTTCGCGCTCGGTATAGATGAAGTGACCATCCTCATCGCTGACAAAGTCGCTGGCACCCGCTTCAAGTGCAGCTTCCATGACGGTTTCTTCGTCACCGGCTTC
>CAYNUI010000244.1:0-3682 GCA_964400185.1 uncultured Hyphomonas sp. | reverse complement strand
AGACGTATGAAGTCGCCACAGACGTCACGCAGATGCTTTCAAATGAGGCAGACACCGCCGCCTTTGCCGCGTCCAAACCGCTGCTCGGTCCGCCGGATACGATTTGGTCTTACTCATCGGGCACGACGAATATTGTCTCGGGCATCGTGCGTCGGACGGTCGGTGATACGTTGCAGGACTATTATTCATTCTCGCAGGAACGCTTGTTCCGCCCCCTCGGCATTCGCACAGCGACTTATGAAGCGGATCGAAGCGGAAACTTTATCGGGTCTTCTTATCTCTATGCCTCAGCGCGGGACTGGGCGCGGCTCGGTCAGTTCAGTCTTCAGAATGGCGTATGGGATGGGCAGCGCCTGCTGCCGGAAAATTGGATCACCTATCTCATCACCCCAACGCCAAGCTCGCCAGGCAATGAGTATGGCGCGCATGTCTGGCTCAATCGAAACCCGAATGATCCCGACAAGTCCCGGCTGTTCCCGACCCTGCCCGAGGACATGTATTATTTCGGCGGCTATCAAGGACAGATGGTCGTTGTGATCCCATCTGAGAACCTGATCATCACCCGATTTGGCTTCACACCAGCCCGAAATCATGGCGTGGAGGCGCTCACCGCCGCGGTCATCGAACGCTTGCCTGCGGACGAGATGCCGCCGCTCGAAGAGGTCTCTGACCAGCTGAGTGCGGAACCGCAGCCTTAAGCCATCAGCTCTTCTTCGACATAATCGAGCCGGTCATGGCCGAAGAAGATCTCATCGCCAACAAAGAAAGTCGGGGAGCCGAACGCCCCGCGCTCCACCGCTTCTTCGGTGTTTGCACGCAGCATCGCTTTCGACTCTGGGTCATTGCCGAGCGCCCACAATTTCTCACCGTCTAAGCCTTCGGCATTCATCGCGGCGACGAATTGCGCTTCGTCGCCTGTGTCGATGCCACCACCCGGCAAGCCCCATACGTGTTTCCACGCTGCTTCGAACAGCCTCATCTGTTCTTCCGGATCGTCTTCTAACCGGATCGTTGCGCAGGTGAGTGGGCGCGTATTCATCATCGGAAAATGCTTGTTGAAATGCAGCTCCAGGCCGTAACGCTTACAGATGCGCGCCATGTCTTTGGCCATGTAAGCGCCCTTTGCGGGGACCATGCCCGGCGGTGAATTGCCGGTGGCTTTCATAACGCCGCCTTGGAACAGCGGACGAAGCTTGAGCGTTGCGCCGGTTCGCGCGATGACGTCTTGCACGGGCACGCGCGCAATAAATGAGGTCGGGCTGATATAGTCGAAAAAGAATTCTAGCGTCTTCGCCATGCGGGTCCTCCAAGCGTGGTTTTGGATGACGAATTGGCATCACCCAAGTTCTGATTTGGAACTTAGGGCAAATCAGGATAAGGATGCAAGTATGAAGTGGACAGATCTCGACGATAATTGGTGCCCGGTCGCCCGAACGCTATCTTTGGTGGGCGATCGATGGACCTTGCTCATCTTGCGCGATTGCTTTCTCGGCAAGTCGCGCTTTGACCAATTTGCCGAAAGCACCGGCGCGACGCGGCACATCATCTCTGATCGCCTAAAGCGCTTGGTTGAGGCCGGTATCTTAGAGAAGCAGGCCTATTCCGAGCGTCCCAAACGTTATGAATATGTCCTCACCGAAAAGGGCCAGGAATTCTCTCCGGCTTTGGTCGCCTTCAAAGACTGGGGCAAAAAGCACTTGCCCGTGCGCCGCGCCACGCAAGGCTAAACGACGAATATGGTGCAAATTCTAACCCGGACGCGCACACTTTGGATCCTGTTCGCGGTATTTGTGGTCGAGACTTTGGCCTTCGGCATCGTCATGGCGGTGTGGGATTTCACCATCATTGATGAAATGTACGACCCAGATAAAATCCGTGAACACATCGCAGCGATGTCTGAGGTGCAAAGACACGCCCACGCCTGGATGACAGCCACTTTAGATGTCGCTTACCCGCTCACCTATGGCGCGCTCTTTACCGGCATGGCTTTGCGCGCCTTCAAGCCAGTCTTCGCCTTTCCGGCGCTCGCGGTGATCCCGACCGATCTCACCGAAGGCTTCATCCAGGTCCAAGCGATGCTGGGCAATGAAAGTCTGATTTGGCTGAAAGCCTATGTGACCCCTGCGAAGCTGGTTCTGTTCACGGTCGCCATTATCATCGCGCTCGCGTCTCTCGTCACGCAGATTCGGGCGCGACGAAAGACCTAATCCTCGTCTGGATCTAAATCCTTAGCCACTTCGGCGCGGCGGAAGACGGCGTTCATTTCTGCCGCATCGTCATAAGAGAGATCGGCGATGAAATGCAGTTGCGGGGTGAACTTCATTTCAATTTGACGTCCCAAACGGCCGCGCAAGAAACTGGCGGCGCGGTTGAGGGCGGCGGCGATCTCGTCCATCTCTTCCTTGCCGGATTTACCGAGCGCGGAGCAGAAGATGTTGGCGTGCCGTAAATCTGGCGAACAGCGCACTTCGCCAATCGTGATCGCAACCCCTTGCAAAGACGGATCGCGAAACTCTTCGCGCGCCAAGACATCGACCAGGGCATGACGCACCAGTTCGCCTGCGCGCAATTGGCGTTGCGACGGGGCGTGGGCGCTTAGGTTTGCTTTTCGATTGCGGCTCATTCAGCCCTTTTGCCTTGCCCGAGCCGTCGCATAAAGATCTCGCACGCAGTTTTTTCGCCAAACCAGTCATGCGGCAACATTAACGGGTCCGCGCCATCGAAGCGGATCAGGGTGTAGCTGCGCTTAGATACAATCTCGCTAATGGCTTCCCAATCGATGCGGGTCTCAACGAATTCGCGGCGCACCACGAGGGCATCTTCTTCTAGACGCACTTGTGTGACCTGCTGCATTTCACTGGCGCGGCCATGATGATGGCGATAGGCCCAGCGCATGAAAATGAGGTACCAGGTGATCCCTGCCATCGCGGCGACAATCGCTGACAACATGGTCACCCAATAGGCTGAGGCGTGGATGTGCTCCAAAGCACCTTGCGCGACGAGGGCCATACTAGCGCCAATCACGGGTGCCGTGACGCCGGCATAATAAAGCGTTGTCGGACCCACCGTGCCGGTTCGAATGGCATTGGTCAGCCGCCGCGCATCGCGCTTCGTCAGCGATCCTGAAATAGCGTAGGAATGTCCCATGGTGGAGAGCCTAAGGACAACTGATTTGGATTTCGAAAAGTGAATCGATAAAAATGAATGGACCGCGCTTTTCAGCGCGGTCCATGTTCAGAGACTGTCGGATGGATTAATCGAGCGTCCGCGCGATCATCTCAACTTCGAAACACTCGATCTTATCGCCTTCGCGAATGTCTTCGTACTTCTCAAACGCCATGCCGCATTCCATACCATTGGTCACTTCCGGCACTTCGTCTTTGAAGCGTTTCAGCGTTTTCAGCATGCCTTCATGGATAACCACATCATCGCGCAGCAGACGTACGCCGCAACCGCGTTTGACGACGCCTTCGGTCACCTTACAGCCGGCAACCTTGCCGACTTTGGTGATGTTGAAGACTTCCAGAATATCCGCATAGCCGATGAAGGTTTCTTTCTTCTCTGGCTCCAGCATGCCGGACAGCGAGGCTTTCACATCATCGATCAGCTCATAGATGATCGAATAGTAGCGGATCTCGACGCCTTCTTTTTCGGCCAAGTCGCGTGCTTGTTTGTTCGCACG
>CAYNUI010000243.1:1893-3707 GCA_964400185.1 uncultured Hyphomonas sp. | reverse complement strand
AAACCGAAGAAGGAAGCGGTCGCCGCTTAATCCTTCGCTCCCCGAAAAACTTTAAACCCCGATGCTCCACGCGTCGGGGTTTTTGTTTTTGGGCCTCCCTATCCCTCTGCGTGAGGGCTTCCGCCGCCGCGCGCAGATCGTATGCTCAAAAGAAAACGCATATCGGGGTAGGACATGTATTACGACGAGCTTGAAGCGGCGAAGGCAACACTGACAGGACCTGGCGGCGATTTCGAGATCGTCGAAACCGAGATCTTAGGCAATAAAATCCGCGCCTATAAGAACGGCCCAAGCAGCATTCGAGACATCTGGGCCGCGACCGCGCAATTCTCTGAACGGACCTATATCGTCTACCAAGAGGAACGGATCTCTTACGCTGAAGCGCACCGGCAAGTGAACAGCATTGCCGGTTGGGTGTTTGAACAGGGCGTACGCCCCGGCGATTGCGTCGCGATCGCGATGCGCAACTATCCCGAATGGATGCTGCTGTACTGGGCCTGCACCTCGATTGGTGTCGCAGTTGTTGGTATGAATGCGTGGTGGACGCCGCCGGAAATGGCCTATGGAATCAATGATGCGCAGCCGAAAATTATCTTCGCTGATGAAGAGCGGCTGGCGCGGATTATCGGCAATTCGGAGATTGAAACCTCGCCGCGCCTGGTCGCAGTGCGAGCCGGGACGAGCGGCGAAGGTCTGATCGATCTAGCAGACATTGTCCGCGAGGACCGCGCTATGCCCGAGGTCGACGTTGACCCGGACAGCGATGCCTGCATCTTTTATACGTCGGGGACGACCGGGTTTCCAAAGGGCGCCCAGCTGACCCATCGAGGCTGCGTCGCCAATTTGCTCAATATGCAATATGCGGCCGTGTCTTCAGCGATGGCTGTCCATGCAGCGACCGGCGTCGCGCCCCCTGCTGTCCCTCCGATCCCAATCACACTTATCACCACACCGCTCTTCCACGTGACGGCAAACAATTGCGGCGCTTATCGCGCCACGGCCGTCGGGGGGACTCTGGTGCTGATGTATCGCTGGGATGCTGGCGAGGCGCTTAAGCTGATCGAACGCGAAAAGATCACGTCTGCTGGCGGCGTCCCGGTTATGGGGCGCGAGCTCATCAATCATCCTGACTTCGATAAGCGTGACACGTCGAGCCTGCTCGCCATTTCGTGCGGCGGGGCGCAGGTTCCACCTGACCAAGTCCAACAAATCGACGATCAGATCGCCACCGCGCGCCCCGGCACCGGATATGGCATGACAGAAGCGTGCGGAATTATCACTTCAGTGGCGGGCGACTTCTTTGTCGACAAGCCTGACTCTGCGGGTCCGGCCATGCCGAACTTCGAGTACAAATGCGTAGACGATGACGGCAAAGAAGTGCCCCTCGGAGAGCTTGGTGAGCTATGGGTTCGTGGGTCTTCGGTCATCAAGGGCTATATCAATCGCCCTGAGGCGACGGCGGAATCCATCACCGATGGCTGGCTCCATACAGGCGACATTGCGCGTCTCGATGAGCATGGCTTTATCTACATCGTCGACCGCAAGAAAGACATGGTGTTGCGTGGCGGTGAGAACATTTACTGCGTCGAAGTTGAAGCGGCGATCTATCACCATCCGGCCGTGGCAGAATGCTGTGTGTTCGGCGTCCCTGACGAACGATTGGGGGAAGAAGTCGGAGTCGCCATCTATTTAAAGCCCGGGGAAAGCATGACGGAAGACGCGCTGAAAGCGACGTGTGCCGAGCGCTTGGCAAAATTCAAAATCCCGAGCCATATCTGGATTTGCGATGCGCCCTTCCCGCGCAATGCGAGCGG
>CAYNUI010000243.1:0-1793 GCA_964400185.1 uncultured Hyphomonas sp. | reverse complement strand
AAATCCCGAGCCATATCTGGATTTGCGATGCGCCCTTCCCGCGCAATGCGAGCGGTAAATTCCTAAAACGCGAAGTGCGCGAACGCCTGATTGCAGCGTGATCGCCAAAAGCAAAAATCCCGGAGCGCGGCGCGTCCAGGATCATAAGTCTAACGCTTACGTTTAAGAGCGACTTATTCGTCTTCCTCGATCATGTCGGCCCAGAACACGTCTTTGCTGACGCGAATGGCTTCGACCAGAATCACAATCACGGCCAAGGAGAGCACCCACCATGCAGTGCTGGATTGCCCAGCCCAATTCACCATATTTTCAATCATCACCATGCCTCGGTCTTGTGCCGTCTATGAGTTCATAATGCCGATCACGTCTTAACGAGAGCTGAGTCAAATGAGGCCCTCGCCAGGCAATTCGTAATCAAAACCGCCCAATTTCTTTACGCCTCGCGTCTTTTGCGTAAACAGAGTGCAAATGAGTCGACAAACCCCTAAACGAAAACCGCCGGCGCGGGTCTGGCAACGCATGTTGTCTGGGCGTCGCTTGGACCTGATGGATCCGTCTCCGATGGATGTCGAAGTCGAAGACATTGCACATGGGCTCGCCCGCGTGGCGCGTTGGAATGGACAGACGAAAGGTGCTCACGCCTTCTCCGTGGCGCAGCACAGCGTCATCGTCGAAGCGCTTTGCGTGCATTTGGAACCGCGCCTCGATCCAGCCTCGCGCCTTCTCGCCTTGCTGCATGATGCCCCCGAATATGTCATCGGCGATATGATCTCGCCATTCAAAGCCGTGCTCGGAGATGGCTACAAAGAAATCGAGGGGCGCCTCGCCTTTGCCATTCATGCGCGCTTTGGCTTGCCCGCAGAAACCCCGGCAAGTTTGAAGCGGCTGATCAAGAAAGCTGACAATATTTGCGCCTGGTTTGAAGCAACACAGCTGGCTGGTTTTTCGGAAAGTGAGTCTGATCGCTTTTTCGGCCACCCCCCGCGCGGCGTTCGCCTCGAGCTCGTGCCGCAGCCGACAGAAGAGGCACAAGCGGATTTCATCGCCAGAACCGTCGCCCTCCTCTCAGAGATCGAAGCGCCGGCATGAGCCTGATCATCGGTCTTTCCGTCGTGATCGTCGCCTATGACGGGGAAAAGGCGCGTGTCTTGACCATTCGCCGCGACGACAATCTCATGGCGCTGCCGTTCGGGACATTTGATCCGAACCAAGACCGGACGTTTGAGCTCGCTCTGCGCGGTTGGGTGAAGGAGCAGACCGGATTCCAATTGGGCTATGTGGAACAGCTCTACACATTCGGCGATCGCGACCGCGAAAGTCCGGAGGCGACCGTACATGATGCGCCGAGCGACGCGCGTGTGGTTTCTGTCGGCTACCTCGCCCTTACGCCAGAAGCTGAGCGTTTGCCCGACGCGTTCGAAGCCCGCTGGCGTAGCTGGTATCGGCACTTTCCGTGGGAGGATCATCGCAAGGGACGCTCCAGCCTAATCGATGAGATGATCGGTCCGAAGCTCACGACATGGGCAGCGGGCAATCCAGACCGGCTCTCGCGCGCACAAAGTGCGTTCGGATTAGACGGCAATGATTGGCCGGATGAAGCTGTGCTGGAACGCTATGAGCTGCTTTATGAAGCGGGCCTCGTCGCGGAATGCGCACGCGACCGCAATCTGCCTCTGCCAGACGTCCAATTGGGCGAAGCGATGGCATCGGATCACCGTCGCATCCTAGCGACAGCGATTGGTCGCTTGCGTTCAAAGATCCGCTATCGGCCTGTCGTGTTCGAGCTGATGCCG
>CAYNUI010000242.1:0-3709 GCA_964400185.1 uncultured Hyphomonas sp. | reverse complement strand
AATTTGGATCGCCCTTCCCCTCTCTCCCCTGAATTCACAGGGGCCCCTTGATGGGACTATCGCTTAGAACTTGGTTCTGAGCGTGACACCATAAGTCGCTGGGTCTTGAGTGAACTGACCCCGAGCGCGGTTCGCATTTCCGCCACGAAGCGGAATGTTGAAGGTCACGTTCTTGGTCTGCTCATCGGTGACGTTACGTCCCCAAAGCTCGACCGCCCAACGCTCGTCCAGAGTCGCAAGACCAACCCGAAGGTTCAGTTTGGTATTTGCGTCTTGGATGTCGCCTGGGAGAAGGACGTTTGATCCAATTTCAGTCGGCTGGGTGCTCGTGCGACGCTCGCTCTCATAACGGAAATTGGCGTTTGCGAAGAAGTCCATGTTGAAGAACTGGTTCTCGTAAGTCGCCCCACCGGTCACAACCCATTCAGGTGCGTTTGTAAGGGTGGCTCCGCAAAGGTTCGCGGCGTTTGCGTTAAAGGCAGGGTCCGTTGCGTCCTGCGTATCGCAATCATCCGGATACTTCGCATCGGAATAGGTCACCGACAGGTTGCCCAAAAGCGTGTCTGTCAGAGCAGCCTCTGTTTCCAGTTCAAAGCCCGTTGCTTCGGCTTTACCAACGTTAAACGTCTGGAACTGGATGCCGGTAAATTCGAGGACCTGGAAGTCTTCGAGATCTGAACGGAACACGGCGAGGTTCGCACGCGCTCTGCCATCCAGCAGGTCAGCTTTAACACCGAATTCCCAAGCATCGATGATTTCAGAGTCGAAGCGTGGGTCAGCGCCAGCGGCACCGGCCGATGCGTCAAGGTTGAAACCACCCGACTTAAAGCCGTGCGTGAATCCACCATAGACGTTGATTTCGTCGGTCAGCTTATAGCTACCCTTTAGCGTGTAGACCACTTCTTCGTCTTCGAACGTGTCGTCAAACTCTTGTGGCAACAGTCCGAGCAGTCCAGCAGCTGGAGAAGCTGCAATTGCACCGAAGAGCGGACCAGGGTTCGCTGGATCGAATGCTGGGGCTGCGAATACGAAACAGTTCAGCGCAACGGCTGTGCCTGGTCCGGAAACGCCTGGTGCGAGTTCAGCAGGGATGTTGGCGAGGTTGAGGAACGTACCAAGACATGCGTTGTGTTGGCCTTCAATCTGCGTGAAACGACCAGCCTTCTCTTCTTCAACATAACGGACACCGACGGTTACATCGAACCGGTCAGTTACCGAGAAAATGTTATGCGTAAAGATAGAGAAAGACTCACCTTCTTGGAAGAAGGAGTTGGTTGCAAAGTCGCCCGTCGCATCCGCTCCACCCGCGAAGACCGTGAGGATATCAACTGGGCTTCCGAGAAGCCCGGCGCTTACGGCAGACTGATACTGATCGAGAAGTGTCAGCGACCCTCTCGTGTCAATTGTCTCGTCAGAGGAATAAACACCAACGAGCCAGTCAAGCCGATCTTCCATCGCCGTGCCTTGAAGGCGAAGCTCATGAGTTTCGGTCTTGATCTTGCCGCGCGGTTCATCATCGAAGTTTGAGCCGCCGAGAGCGATTGCTTCCGGAGAGGCACCGACTGTGAAGATATTGGTCTGCACGTAGTCTGTGTTTCGGAAGGAGTCTGAGTCATAGTTCCGGCTAGACCCGATATAGGTCAAAGCGCCGAGTGGCGTGTCGACATTGTATTCCAGAGAGAAGCCGACTTGGTCATACGGGTTGAAGTAGTTTTCGTCGTTCGACTGAAGATCTTCCAAGGCCTGAGGACCCACGAAAGGCGCGCCGCCATTCGCGTCAAATCCGGCCGCTGTGAGTGCAGCTGCCGCAGTCGTGTCCTGGAACCAAATTGCGTGACAGCAATTTTCTTGTACACGCGAGTGATCCAAAATGGCCCGAACCGTACCCAAGTTATCGAAATCACCATAAAGCTGTCCGCGAACCGAGAAGCGGTCGCGGTCATGGCTTTCAGCGCCATTGAGACCATTGATGAAGCCAGATTGCGTGCGGTTTGCAGCAGAGATGCGCAGCGCAACTTTGTCCCGCGCAATCGGAATATTGATACCGGCTTGGATATTAGACAGGTCAAAGTTACCGAGCGTGAGGTTCACAAAGCCTTCGTACTCTTCGAGATTTGGCTTCTTGGTTTTGATGTTCAATGCACCAGCAGAGGTGTTCCGGCCGAACAGGGTCCCTTGTGGGCCGCGCAGAACTTCCAGCTGCTCAAGGTCAAGCAGGTCGGTCAGGGCGACGCCCGGGCGAGATAGGTACACGCCGTCGAGGAAGACGCCCACGGAACTTTCCAGACCAATATTGTTACCGGTTGTACCAATACCGCGAATACGAAGCGTAGTGCCGCCTGAGGTCGTGTCCGAGCTGTTCATGTTGAAGCTTGGTGCGACGCTATCAAGCGACGTGACGTCGGCAACGCCGGCACGCTCTAGGACTTCCGGGTCCAACGCGGTCACAGCGATCGGAACATCCTGGATGCTTTCGGCACGCTGCGTCGCGGTTACGGTTACGGTTGAAAGTGTGCGTTGACCGTCGTCTTGATCTTGCGCCATGGCAACGGGCGCGGCCGCTGACATCACAAGTGCGGAAGCACCTGCGCACAAGACAGATTTCGAACGTAGTGTGACTTTCATATGCTAACTCCTCCCTCGGTGCCTATTTTTTTGGCACGAGATTTCTTTGCGTTTCCTCGCGGGCTCCCCATGTTGTCTGGGAATGCCTCACTGCGCATGTCAGAATGAGGTGTGTCACTTTGTCAACAAGTGACGTAGGGTACTCACTGAATGTGATAGAATGTGTGGCTTTTTACACACTCATGTGGTTGCCAGTCTGGCACCTGTTTCGAGGTGCTACGAAGGAAGGTCAAAATGTCGAAATCGTCAGCTCTGGTGCTATTTTCCGGCGGGCAAGACTCGACGATTTGCTTGGCGCACGCCTTGTCCCGATACGATCGCGTCGAGACGGTCGGCTTTGAGTACGGACAACGTCACTCCGTTGAACTCGAATGTCGTCCTAGAATCATTTCCGCGCTACGTGAACAATTTCCAGATTGGGCGGACAAGCTCGGTGAAGACCACATGTGTGATGTCTCGGTTCTGGCCGAGATCAGCGAGACGGCAATGACGTCAGACACCCTGATCGAGATGGCAGAGAACGGTTTGCCAAACACATTTGTTCCCGGTCGAAACTTGCTTTTCCTGACCCTTGCCGCCGCAATAGCATGGCGACGGGGGATATCAGTGCTTGTCGGGGGAATGTGCGAGACCGACTATTCAGGTTATCCAGATTGTCGTCGTAGCACATTGGACGCCCAAGAACTCACGCTTGCGCGCGGCATGGACAAACCGGTGACCATCGACACACCTCTCATGTGGCTCGATAAAGCTGAGACGTGGGAGCTCGCCAACACGCTTGGCGGGCAAGGGCTCGTGGACCTGGTACTCGAAGAGACCCACACGTGCTATTTGGGGGACCGAGACCATCGCCATGAATGGGGCTATGGTTGTGGCACATGTCCGGCCTGTGAGCTGCGCGCAAACGGCTATCTCAAATGGCGTGAGAAGGTCGCCGCATGAGAATTTACTCCGTCAAAGAAGCCTACGTCACTTTGCAAGGGGAGGGCGCCCAAACAGGGCGTGCGGCAGTCTTCCTGCGGTTTGCGGGGTGCAACCTTTGGTCGGGACTTGAACGCGATCGCGCCTCAGCGGTTTGCAATTT
>CAYNUI010000241.1:0-3744 GCA_964400185.1 uncultured Hyphomonas sp. | reverse complement strand
GTGAAGAAACATCGCGAGTCAATGACCGGAATGTTTATCGGTGGAATGGCCATTGCCGGGCTTTTCACTTTCCTGCCGGGCCGAACCATGTGGAACATTTTTTTCGCCCTCGGATAATGCAGAATCCTGTTACAGATCTGTCGTGCTTTGTGCATAGATAAAGCATGATGGATTTTGAGAGGAGACGGGCATGAAGCGCGGGTTTGTAGTGGCAGCGACGCTATTTGGATTGGGCGGCTGCGTGACCGAAGGCGGCGGTATTAGTATTTTCACGCCGAAACCTGAATCTGCTGAAGCCGCGCTCGAATATTATTATGACACCATTCCAGACAGCGCCCTGCCTAAAGCGCCCGCAGGCATGTCACTCCCTGCCGATGATGCGGTGATCACAAAAGTCCTTTTGGGTTCCTGCCTCGATGAAGAGAAAGGCCCGTCCGCAGCGATGATGAGCCTCGCTGAAGAAGACGCGGATCTGTTCCTCATGGTTGGGGACAATGTCTATGGCGACCGCGATGGCGCTGCCTATGTCAACAATCAACCGACCCTAGAAGAAGTTCAGGAGTCCTTTGCCGATCTTGGCGCGCGACCGGACTTCCAAAAGGTGCGCCAATCCATGCCGATGATGGTGGCCTGGGACGACCATGATTATGGCGCGAATGATGCCGGGATGGAGTTTCCGTTCCGCGCCTTTGCGGAACGCATCCATGAAGTCTTCTGGGACCTAGAAGATGAAGATGTCGGCCAATGGCCGGGCACCTATTATGCGCGCACATTCGGACCGGAAGGACAGCGCACGCAGGTCATTATGTTGGACACGCGCTTCTTCCGATCTGCTTTAACGCCGACAGATGCTTGGGGCATGAAAGGCAAAGAGCGCTATCTGCCTGCGCCTACAGGGTCGATGCAAGACATGCTCGGCGCAGCGCAATGGACGTGGCTCCAAAACCAGTTGCAGCAGCCGGCGGATATTCGCCTCATTGCTTCTTCGATCCAGGTCATGCCGACGGTGCACGGTTGGGAAGCCTGGTCCCAAATGCCGGACGAGCGTCAGCGCCTGTTTGATATGATCAAACGAACTGATGCGACGGGCGTGGTCTTCCTCTCAGGCGATCGTCATACAGCCTTTATCTATGAAGAAGACGGGGTCCTACCCTACACAGCCCACGAGCTAACCGCCTCCTCACTCAATGTCAGCTTCGCGACCGAGTCTGAGGAACTGGACGCCCGCCAAGTCGGTGCCGGTTTCCCACCTGAAAACTATGGCGCGGTCGACATTGATTGGACGGGCAAGACCGTCACGCTGTCGATCAAAGACAATACCGGCCAGACCGTCCGAGAAAACGTCCTCGCATTCTCAGAGATCGGCATAAATTAGATCGGAACCCGGTCGAAATCTGGGAACCGCTTGGGGGCTGAATTCGCTTAGCAAACCCAGGTGCGAAAATTCCCTGCGTCAGCGGTTGTCACAGTTAATGGCAATGCTATAAGGCGCGCGACTTTCCGGGACGCAGTCACGCGCCCCGACCGCTGCAAGAGGCTGTTTCCCCATGAACATTCACGAATACCAAGCCAAGGCTGTTCTCAAAGAATTTGGAGCGCCGGTGGCTGATGGCGTCCCGATCCTGACTCTCGACGATGTCCAAACCGCCGTCGACACGCTTCCGGGACCGCTTTGGGTTGTGAAGAGCCAGATCCACGCCGGTGGACGCGGCAAAGGGAAATTCATTGAAGCCGAAGCGGGCGAAAAAGGCGGCGTTCGTCTCGCCTTCTCTAAAGAAGAAGTGATGGACCACGCCAAAGCGATGCTCGGCAATCACTTGGTCACCGCGCAAACCAGCGCCGAGGGCAAGCAGGTCAATCGCCTTTATGTTGAAGACGGTGCGGACATTGCCTCCGAGCTTTACCTCTCCCTCCTCGTCGACCGCGCCACGGGCATGCCAGCCTTTGTCGCCTCAACTGAAGGCGGCATGGACATTGAAGAGGTTGCGCATGAGACGCCTGAAAAGATCCTGACGCTTCCAATCGATCCGTTTGACGGTGTGACTGACGCGGCAGCGGCCAAGCTTTGCGACGCGCTAGCGCTCGAAGGCGCCGCCCGCGAAGACGGCATGAAGCTTTTCCCGATCCTCTACAAAGCCTTCACTGAGAAGGACATGTCGATGCTGGAGATCAACCCGCTCATCGTCATGGAGACCGGCAACCTTCGCGTGCTCGATGCGAAAGTCAGCTTCGACGGCAACGCCCTCTTCCGTCACCCCGACATTATGGAACTGCGTGACACCACCGAAGAAGACGAGAAAGAAATCGAAGCGTCTGAGTGGGATCTGGCTTACATCGCGCTGGACGGCACGATTGGCTGCATGGTCAACGGTGCTGGCCTGGCCATGGCAACGATGGATATCATCAAGCTGTACGGCGAAGAGCCTGCAAACTTCTGTGACGTCGGTGGCGGCGCGAATGCTGAGAAAGTCGCCGCAGCTTTCAAAATCATCATGAAAGATCCGGCCGTGAAAGGCATCTTGGTCAACATCTTTGGTGGCATCATGAAATGTGATGTCATCGCAGAAGGCGTGATCCAAGCGGTGAAAGAGACGTCTCTGGCTGTGCCGCTGGTGGTTCGCCTCGAAGGCACGAACGTTGAGCGTGGTAAGGAAATCCTCGCCGCCAGCGGAATGAACATCATTCCAGCCGACGATCTCGACGATGCGGCTCAAAAAATCGTTGCAGCTGTCAAAAGCTAAGTCAGACGCAATCCAATATTCGCGCGGGTACGAAGGGCTTCTTCGTACCCGCTTTTTTTCATGGTCTCTAAGACATCTGGCACGCCATCGCGTTCAATCGCTTCGATAATCGCAAAGCGGGGCCAGGCTTCGCGGGGCGCCTGCTCAAAGAAGGGTTGAAGGACTTCATCCTCATGGCCTTCAACATCGATCTTAAGCCCCCAAGACAGATCGAAGCCGTGCTCTTGTAGGGCCTCTTGAAGGGGTAGCGTCTCGACCGTGACTTCACTGCCGGCGCGATGATCAAGATCAATCCCGCTGAGGCCAAGATCATCATCAACCGACCGGAACGTGACTGTCGAGCGAGTGCGAGACAGCCCACGCGCATCAAGGGCAATATGCGCCTCTGGATTGAGTGCGGCATTGGATTTGAGGCGATTGAAAGCGGCGGGGTTTGGCTCAAAGGCGAGCGTCTTAACGCCCGTCCGCGTGGCCACCTGCACTGCAAAAGCCCCAACATTCGCGCCAATGTCGACAAAACCCATGTCGGGGGTCAGAGAGGCTTCAATGAAGGCCAGTTCCTTCCGGCAATAAGCGCTCGGGCGCAGCAGGAGCTTGGCCTCGACCGCATTGGTCTTAGGAAACAGCCGCATATTGACGCCCCGAACCTCGACATCAAACGCGTCTTGTTCGACCGCCATCAGGCGCTTGTAGAGCATTTTGCGCGCTTTGCCGCGTCCGAGCAGCGTGCGACGCGCCAAGCTGATCGAGGTAGCCGCGGCTCCGCGCGGGGCATGCGTTCCAAAAGGCTCAGTCAAACCGGTTCTCTCCGCGTGAACTGGTCCCCAAGACGAGAAAGCACAAGCACCTTCGAAAAAACAGACCAAAACTTCGTTTTGACGGTTGAATCTGCTGCACAAATGATTACACGGATCCTGTGTAGCACAGGTTTCGTGGAACTCGGTTTGAGCAAGAAAAATCTCACGCTCGCCCTCGATGGGGATTTGCTCGACAAAGTTCGGGT
>CAYNUI010000240.1:0-3756 GCA_964400185.1 uncultured Hyphomonas sp. | reverse complement strand
AGGCAATCTTGCAGGCTGTGTTCTCCGGATCGAAAGTGTCGATCGGACCAGCTCCTGACTCCCCAGCGATTAAACGCTCCCATGTCGCCTCTCGATTTGCAGCGAGCGGCGAGATGATCCCGATTCCTGTAATGACAACGCGGCGCATGTATCAACCTCTAGCTGACGTGAGCGTTGATATGTGAGACCGCATCCCCAACCGTGCGGATGTTTTCCTGCACATCGTCTGGGATTTCGATGTTGAATTCTTCTTCGAAGGCCATGACCAGCTCGACCAGGTCGAGTGAGTCCGCGCCGAGGTCGTCGATGAAGCTTGCGCTCTCAACGACCTTATCGCCCTCTACGTCGAGATTCTCGACAACAATTTTCTTAACACGCTCAATGACGTCAGACATGGATACCTCTCTGATATTGTCTGATGGATAGGCTTCTACGAGCCATGGTGTTGCCGTTAGCACACAGTTTATGACAACGCCAAGCCCCGCTTACTGCGGAAAGTGCAATGACGGTGGGGAATTCCCCTAGATCATCGCCATTCCGCCATTCACATGTAGGGTTTGGCCCGTGACATATGAAGCTTCATTTGAGGCAAGATAGACAGCTGCAGCTGCAATATCAGTTCCTTGCCCCAGTCTGCCGGACGGAATCGATCCCAAAAGCAGCTCTTTTTGAGCGTCAGGAAGGACATCTGTCATCGGCGATTCGATAAATCCGGGCGCGATTGTGTTGGCTGTAATGCCCCGGCTGGCGACTTCTTGCGCGAGAGACTTCGTAAATCCGATCATCCCGGCTTTTGAGGCGCAATAATTGGATTGTCCTGGATTACCCGTCACGCCAACGATTGAGGCAATCCCAATGATGCGGCCGCCTCGGGCTTTCATCATTGGACGCACGGCTTTGCGGCAAAGACGGAAATAGCTTTCCAGATTCACACGGATAATGTCTTGAAAATCCTCATCTTTCATCTGCATAAGGAGCTTATCTCGGGTTACGCCGGCATTAGCGACGAGGATGTCGAGCTTACCGCCGACTTCAATCGCTTGGCCAACGAGTGCATCGGCTTGTTCCGGATCAGAAAGATCACAGGCTGCAACATGCGTACGATCACCTAATTCGCTTGCGAGCGCTTCGAGTTTCTCAACGCGGCGCCCTGAGAGCACCACTTCAGCACCTGCAGCGTGCATGGTTCGCGCAATGGATTCTCCGATCCCGCCCGTAGCGCCTGTCACCAATGCGGTTTTTCCGCTTAGATCAAACATATTCCCTCTCCTGCCTCTTAGCCGTTGAGCTTTTCAGCGACGGCATCGATGTCTTCTGGTGTGCCCATGGTCAGGCCTTCTAGGGCCCGCACGGAGCGTCTGTTCATGACACTTAAAACTTTACCTGCGCCCGCTTCAATCGTCAGCTCAACGCCTTGAGCGGCCATGAACTGAACTGATTCTGTCCAGCGCACCTGGCCCGTCACTTGTTCGACCAGCTGTTTGCGTATCGCTTCGGGGTCGCTTCCAGCCTCGGCTGTGACATTGGCGACTAGCGGTGCGGCGGGTGCCTTAATCTCGATCGCCCCAAGCGCTTCGGCCATGGCGTCAGCAGCCGGTTGCATCAAAGAACAATGGAAAGGCGCTGAAACCGGCAAAAGCACCGCTTTTTTGACACCAGCGTCTTTCGCGCCTGAAATCGCCAATTCTACGGCGGGTTTTGCGCCCGAAATGACGATTTGTCCGGGGGCATTATCGTTTGCGATCTCGCAGGGTCCCTCAGAGGCGCCGGCTGCACAAAGAGCAGCGGCTTGTTCTGGGCTCGCGCCGAGCAAAGCGGCCATAGCCCCCTCACCTGCAGGAACCGCCGATTGCATCGCATTGCCACGGATGCGGAGCACTTTCGCGCAATCACCGACTGAAATCGCATTCGCTGAGGCTAAAGCCGAATATTCACCGAGCGAGTGGCCAGCAATGAACGCAGCCTTTTCCGCTGTGACGCCATGGGCTTCTTCTAGAGCCCGCATCGCTGCGACGCTGACGGCCATCAATGCCGGCTGCGTGTTCGCCGTGAGTTTTAGCTCATCCTCTGAGCCAGACCAAATCAGGCCGGATAGATCTTGTCCGAGGGCCTCGTCGACTTCCTCAAAAACAGCTTTGGCGGCGGGATATGTGTCCGCAAGGTCTTTGCCCATACCAATGAATTGGCTGCCTTGCCCCGGGAAGATAAACGCAAACTTTGTCATATGCGCTCCTATACTCGAATTGGCGCCCGCTTAAGGCGCTGCGCTCCAGTGCGCAAGTATCGGGTGGTAAAAGCTTTGTCTGCCTCGTACCCTCATTGCAGTTGAAAGAGAGACGCGATGACTGATCAAATAGAGAAAGCCGAACGCTTCAAAACACTGCATCAATCTGGATGTTTTGTGATCCCCAATCCATGGGACGTTGGATCCGCTAAGGTCCTGGAAGGATTAGGCTTTCAGGCTCTGGCCACGACCAGCGCAGGGTTTGCGCGCTCCACCGGGGTCGCTGATTATGAGCTCACCCGCGAGACCGTTCTAACGCACATTACCGACCTCTGCTCCGCAACGCAGCTGCCAGTTTCTGCAGATCTCGAGAACGGCTTTGGGCATCGACCGGAAGACTGCTTTGAAACGATCACCCTAGGCGCTGAGGCAGGCCTCGTCGGGGGTTCGATCGAAGACTTCACCGGCACACCAGGCGAACAATACCCTATTGAGCAGGCAGCAGAACGTGTGGGCGCGGCCGTGGAAGCGGCTCGGGCGCAACCCTTCCCGTTTATGCTGACCGCGCGGGCGGAGAATTTCTTTACAGGCACACCTGACCTTTCCGACGCCATCAAGCGGCTGCAAGCTTATCAGGAGGCTGGCGCAGACGTGCTCTATGCCCCAGGCCTGAAGTCGTTGGATGATATTAGATCGGTGTTGGCGAGCGTTGATCGCCCGATAAACGTGCTCCTGGGCCCTGGTGACGGCTATGTTCCAGTCTCTGAGCTCGCTGAACTCGGTGTGCGCCGGATCAGTGTCGGATCCGTTCTCGCAAATGTCGCCACGGACGCCTTGATCAAGGCTGGGAGAGAGCTGCTCGGTCCAGGAACATTTGGCTTCATGTCCGATATGACGCCAACAAGAGAAATCGTGGATCTGATGTTCAAGCGATAGCGCTGTTGGCGCAACAGTCTCAGATGCACTCTTTCGCTTGATTTTTGCGTCTGATTGCGCTTTACGACGCGCTTCGCACGGTTTGCGGTCCTCAACATCGGAATGAGCCGATCAAGAGGGGCCATCGTGGAAGGGTTTTCCCGCCCATCTGCGCCGCGAACCAGAACTTTGGGAAAGACATTATGGCATTATATGAGCACGTCCTCATTGCGAGGCCGGACATCTCACCTGCACAGGTCGAGACGTTGATGGAAGAGCTCTCAGGCTTCCTCGACAAACAAGGCGCGAAAGTTGGCAAGGCCGAATATTGGGGTCTTCGCAACCTTTCATACCCAATCAACAAACAGCGTAAGGGACACTATTCCCTGCTCAACATCGACGGCCCAGCCGCTGCGATCCACGAACAGGAACGCCAGCACCGTCTGTCTGACGATGTGATGCGCTACATGACCATCAAAGTAGAAGAGCTCGACGAGAGCCCGTCTCCAATGATGAGTCGTAAGAATCGTCGCGACGACTAGAGGAAAGGACCTAAGACCATGGCTTCCAGAAACACCTCTGGCTTGAACATCACCAACATTCCGGCCCGCCGTTCA
>CAYNUI010000239.1:0-3773 GCA_964400185.1 uncultured Hyphomonas sp. | reverse complement strand
AAGTTGAGCTTGGCGGGCAATTCACCGGCTTCAATAATCGCCGCCAGGTCTTCGGCTTCTTCAATCGTGAAGCGACCTTCAATGATGACGTTTCCGCCTGGGATCGGCGTGCGAATGGTCGGCGAAGACATCGAGGTTCCGTCGAGCACAATCGCAAAGTTACGGCCGGTGTTGTTCCGAGTGAGATTATAGAATTTTGTCGCTGCCGAACTGTTGAGACGGAAGCAAACCGCTGGGAAGTTCGCTTCATCGAAGCAACGGTTGGCAGTCGCAATGTCTGCGCCTGTGAGCTCTGGAATGCGATTGATCAGGATTTGCCCATAATCAATCGAATCGACCAATTGCTGGCGTGGCGGGGCGCGACCTGAATTGACGGCGGCACGAACGGCCGACTGGTCCAAGTTCGCCATATTAAAGGTCAAGCGACCGGCTTGGCTGAGAATGTCTTTGATCCGCTTTGGATCGGCTTCGCCCGGCGCCTCAAGGATGATTCGATTGTCGCCTTGTGGTGTGATCGAGATCTCTGCGACGCCATCCGGGTCAATCCGGCGGCGGATGATCTCCATCATCTTGCTCTGAGCGTCGGCGGCGAGCGCCGTGCGGGCATTGCCCGGGACGGTCAGCTGAATGAACCGGTCACCCGTTTGAGCGACGTCAAACAATTCGGTTTGCGTCGTTCCGATCGTCGGATTAAGCCGGCGCAGGCGCCGGATCGCTTCATCCATATCCTCTTCTGGATTAGAGATTTCGATCGTCAGACGGTCGCCATTTTGAACAGGTGGCTGACGCTCAATTAGCGGATTGCGGTTAAAGGCAGAGCGGATGTCGGCCTGCACCGTTTCAAGCCGGTTGGCAGCGATTTCTGCCGGGTCGATTTCCATCAGGAGATAGACGCCGCCTTGAAGGTCGAGACCGAGATTGAGCTTCCCACTCGGCAAGAACCACCAGGAGTCTTCTGCTTCCTGGAGCTGTTGTTCATACGCCGCCATCGCGGTCGTATTGGTCGGATCAGCCGGCTCTTTCGGCTCAATGCCGAGAAAGCCGTCCGAAAAGACGTTCGGAAGCGCGAGTACGAGCCCCCAAAGCAGCACAACAAGGATTAGTCCGACTTTCCAAAGCGGGAAATTCAGCATGGCTTTGACGCCCTTATCTTAGTCGTTGGCAGCGACGGGTGTGTTTTTGTCGCGAACGTCCGCGATCATGCCCTTCAACGAGCGCACCCGCACGCCATCAGCAAGCTCGACTGTGACTTCAGTATCTGCAACGCGCGTCACTTTGCCGATGAGACCGCCAGCCGTGACGACCGTGTCGCCTTTTTTGACCGCTTCGATCATTTCGCGATGCTTCTTCTGGCGCTGTTGCTGCGGCCGGATCAGCAGGAAATAAAAGATCAGAATCAGCGGCACAAACATGATCAGGCTTTGCATAAGCCCACCACCTGCAGGAGCCGCATCTTGTGCCAGGGCGGACGGCGCAAGCGCCAGTGCCGCAACGGTCAGGGAAATCAAGTTCCGCATGAAATCACACCTTCAACAATTTGATTGCGCTCGTATATCCATGCCCCCGCCCTTTAGCAATTGGGCGAGTGCGTTCTATTTGGCTTCAAATCACGCCAAAGCGCGTCGCATTCAAGGGGCGATTTCGGGAATCTTGTCCCGACGTGTCCTATTCGGCTTCCAGCGCCTTTAAGTACATCGAGTTTTTCGGCTTCGCGAACAGTCGCTCCACCATAGGCTCGAAGAACTCCAAGGGCTCACTCTCATACTCTGGATCGAACGCAGATTGATCATAGAGGTGACAGAATTGCGCAGTGTATTCGTAATAAGGGTGATCCTTGAACTGGTCGCGCATATTCCGGTCGAGCCCCAAATGGTGGAAGAAGTAATAGCCCTGGAACATGCCATGATTGGCAACCATCCAATGGTTCTTCTCTGACACAAACGGCTTCAGGATCGCAGCGGCGACGTCCGGGTGATTGAAGCTGCCCAGCGTATCGCCAATATCGTGGAGCAGCGCGCAGACGACATATTCCTCGTCGCGGCCATCGCGGTGCGCCCGCGTCGCGGTTTGTAGAGAGTGTGTGAGGCGATCAACCGGGAAGCCGCCATAGTCACCATCCAAGAGACGTAAGTGATCGAGCACCCGCTTCGCCAAGCCCTGATTGAAGTGCTTGGAATGCTCCGCGATGATGTCCCAGTCCTCTTTGGTGCCTTCCAACATCTCTTTGAATTGCGCCTGAACCTGGGCCTGTCCGTCAGCCATGTTTCACTCCCGATCTGGTGTTTGACCCTAGAGTGCATGTTGACGCGAAGGCGGGTCAAATAAAATTAGTGAGCAAATATTCACTTGCAATTTCGGAATCACTATGTTAGCAAACGCTCACAAACGGAGTTTACCCCATGGTTGTGACCGATCAGAAACGTCCTCGCGCTCGAAATGCGCGGCCAAAAATCGAACGCGCAGCGCTGAAACTGTTCATCAGTGAAGGCGTTGATGCGGCGACTACGCGTGAAATTGCCGATGTGGCGGGCGTCTCTGAAGGCGCGCTATATCGACACTATAAAGGCAAAGACGAGCTGGCGCTCGCTCTGTTCATGGAAACCCATAATCGCTTGGCAGACATGATGCAGACGGCCTTTTCTGAGCCTGGCAGTATCGAAGACAAAGTTCGCCGCGCGGTCGATGCCTATTGCGCGCTCGCGGACGAAGACTGGTTGCTGTTCAGCTTCCACTTGGTTTCGCTCAACAAGTTCATTCCGCACGACACGCGCCGCGACGATGACCCGGTTTCCGTAGTCGAAAAGCTCGTCGCGATGTTGATGCAAAATGGCGACATTCCAAAAGGCGACCCTGCCATCGTCGCCGCCATGTCGCTCGGCGTCGTCATGCAAGCGGGCCTCAACAAGATCTATAATCGACTGCCTGGCCCGTTCAGCCAGCATGCGGACACGTTCACCCGCACGATTATGGCCATCCTTCACCAGAAGTAAGTCTCCAGGAGATTCACAAATGATCCGCGGTCTGCTTTTCACAGGCGTCTATTACGTCCTGTCCTTTTTCTACGTCCTCTTCTCGCTGCCCTTCTTGGCCTTGCCAGGGCGCGGGCCCGTGACGGCCATCATCCGCTCTTATACACGCGCGGTGAACCATGCCCTGCATCTGATTGGCGGGATTAAAAAAGAAGTGCGCGGTAAAGAACATCTACCCGATGGCGCGTTCATCCTGGCCCCGAAGCATGCCAGCTGGGGCGACGGCTTCATGGTCTATCCAGAAGTGAAGAACCTCGCTTTCGTGACCGGCGACCATTTGGAACGCTTCCCGCTGGTTGGTGGCATCCTGCGCAAGCTCGGCGCCATCGTCATCGACACGTGCGGCGGCGGTGAACGCAAAGCTGCCTCGCTCGCCGAGGGCATGAGTCGGGCCCGCGAAGACGGCCGCCGAATCCTCATCTATCCTGAAGGTCACTTAGCTCCGGTCGGCTATCATTTTCGCTACAAACCCGGCGTCTGGCACATGCAAAAGGCGATGGATGTGCCGATTGTGCCGGTGGCGACCAATCTTAATTGCTTCTGGAACCAGGAAGAGCTTGAGAAGAAACCGGGCACGGCGGTGATTGAGTTTCTTGAGCCAATCCCGGCGGGTCTATCCAAGGAAGAAACCTTGGCGCGGTTGACCAAAGCGGTCGAGGAACGTTCGGCGGAACTCATCGCCGAAGCGACGGGTGAGCCTGTGACGCCGACCCAGTTGTTGCCTGATCCGGATAAAGGAACGGT
>CAYNUI010000238.1:0-3773 GCA_964400185.1 uncultured Hyphomonas sp. | reverse complement strand
CGGCGAGATTTGCCGGTCGTGTACCGCTCATCTTCGATCAGGTCTTCGCGATCCATGACACGGCAGAGCGGGGCCCAATCGACATTGCCCTGTCTTGAGACGATGCAGACCCAACTCTCATCCTTGGTTTTGAAGAAGTTCATCAAGGGCTGGATTTGCTCATGGCGCGACTTGGTTGACCCAATGCGCCCGAAGAAGAGCTGAATGGCGAAGTCCGAGCCCATGGCGAAAAGCGCGGCCCGCAACAAAGACGCTTCGACCAACTGACCTTGGCCCGTGCGTTGGGCTTTCACCAGCGCTGCGCAGATGCCGGCCGCGGCGGCCATACTGGTCGTGTGGTCGCCAAAGGCGGTGCGCAGCGCAAAAGGCTCTTGGCCTTTCGGCACAGTGAGATGCCCAACCCCGGCCCGCGCCCAGAAGGAGGCGACATCAAAACCGGGCTTGTCTGCGTCGGGGCCTTCCAGGCCATAACCTGTCAGTGTGCAATAAACGAGCTTCGGATTGACCTTGATCAGATTGGCGAAATCGAGCCCTGCCCGTGCAAGGCCGCCCGGGCGGACATTGGTTAGGAAGACGTCTGCATCGCTCGCCAGTTCGCGTAGGATCGCTTGGCCCTCTGGGGTGCTGGTATCGAGCGCGATCGACTTTTTCCCACGATTATCAAAGTCGAAAACGGGGTTGTCCTGAAGGTCGGTGCCAATCGTGCTGAAGAAGCCGCGAATGGGATCGCCTTTGGGAGGCTCGATTTTGATGACCTCCGCGCCCCAATCACTCAAGATGCCGCCTGCACCAGGTGCCGCCATATAGGTGGCGTGTTCAATGACTTTTATTCCGTCCAGCACAGTATTTCCTCCTTCAACAACCTCTTCGCCAAGAAGTGTTGGTAAACCAGGCGTTAACCCACTTTCTGCATTTATTCATAAATCTGAATCGGTGACAGGGATTACGCCGCGATATGACTGTACAAAGCATGCGTCCAGAATTGAGCGAAGGCGATATTATTCGCTTGATGAAGGGCGAAACGTCAGAAGAGCGCGCAACCGTAGCTCACCGCCTGTGTCGCCGAATTGCAGTCGATGTCTTGAGCGATGACGAACGCCAGTTCGCCGATGAAATTATTCAAATTCTAGCCAAGGATACCGCAGAGCTGGTGCGCCGCACGCTGTCGGTCACTTTGCGCAATTCTCCTCGTTTGCCGCATAGCGTGGCGGTACAATTGGCGCAGGATGTCGAGTCTGTTGCCATCCCGGTCCTGGAAAACTCGCCTGTCTTCTCTGACGAAGATCTAATTGAGCTTGTTCTATCTGTGACGGCCGCCAAGCAGTCAGCGATTGCTGGACGTGCAACGGTTTCGGGATCTCTTGCCGAGGTGATTTCTGAGCATGGCGCGGAAACGGCGGTGGAAACGCTTTCGGGCAATGAAGGCGCAGACCTCACCGATCGGGCCTTAGAACATGCGATTGAACGCTTTCCAGCCAATAAGCAGATGCATGAAAACTTGGTGCTGCGCGATCATATCCCGGTCCACATTGCCGAGAAAATGGTCTCGCTCGTGTCTGGCCAAGTCTTCGACATGCTTATCAATCGTCACGAATTGCCGGCTCAAATGGCGATTGATCTCGCGGCGGGTGCCCGAGAAAGAGCGACAATTGATTTGGTCGAGCAAGCGGGCCGAACAAATGATCTGCCGAGATTTGTGTCTCAACTCAATTTGAACGGACGTTTGACGCATTCCTTGATTATGCGCGCCCTCTGTGTGGGTCACATGCCGTTTGTCGAGCACTCACTCGCCGAGCTCTCCGGCGTACCCCATTCGCGCGCTTGGTTGATGATCCACGATGCGGGCCCGCTCGGCTTGCAGGCCATTTTTGATCGCGCAGGACTGCATCGCAAGCTGCTGCCGGCCTTCCGTGCGGCGGTGAAAGTCTTCCACGAGCTGGAACTCGACGGAGAGTCGAATGACAAGGCGCGCTTCCGGATGCGCATGATTGAACGCGTGCTGACGCAGTTCCAAGCGATCCCGAAAGATGATCTCGATTATCTGCTCGAAAAACTCGACGCCTATGCCGAGCAAGCCAAGTTGCGTGAAGAAAGCGCGGCTTAGCCGTCAGATTTCATCCGAAATCCATATTCAACGCCGACTTCGCCGAGGAAGTGGCTATCGCGCCAATAGGCGTTTTCGGCGATCACCAACATGCCGCTGGCGGCTGCGGTTTCGATCCGGTCTTGTAGGGCGTCTTCCGCTTCGATCTTGCGCGCATCCACGCGCAGGCTGTCGAGCAAAAGGCGAAGCGAATGTCCGAGCGGCGCATCCCAAGAGCGGGTCGCATTCAAGGAGACACGGAAGCCGCAGCGGCGCAGGCGCTCGATGCCGTCCTGAGCCTCTTTAGCAGATGGCAATGCCAAGGCTGCGCTATCGACCTCGAGGCAAATCTCTTGTGGCAACAGGCGCGTGCGAGCAATCGCTGCGTCGCAAGCCACAGCGGTGTCTGCATGCAACAAAGCGGGCAGCGGAATAGGGACAATGACTGGACGCTCTGTCGTCCGGAAGTGGGCATCATGAGCGATCTCTTCGACCCGCTCCGCGATCCACTCAGCCGGGGAAGCAGCGTCGCTGCGTTCTGCAGCGAGCGCCACTCGGCCGAATACCGCGCGTTCTTCGAAACGCTTCTCGGCATCGGCAAACAGGAGGACAGCTTCGCCCGTTTCCAAATGCATGACCGGCAAAAGCCGATTGCGGACGGGAAGGGGGGCGTGAGGGGTGGTTTGGTGATCAGTAAACTGGCGCATTCTGCTTCCGTGACGTTGCGACAAGCGCCATACCTACAGAAACATAGTTGAAATCACGCGCATGCTGGCGTGCGGATTTCGTTCAAATTTGATCGAACTTTTACGGAGCTTATATGTCCGATCCCGCCGCCCCACGCCTCTCCGCGACGATTTTGCTGTTGCGAGATGACCCGGACCTGCAAGTGTTGATGGTCAAGCGCCATTATGAAATCGACTTCGCCTCAGGCGCCTTAGTGTTTCCCGGCGGCAAGGCCCACGAAGAAGACGAAGACCCGGCCTGGGCTGATTGGACCGATGGCGATTTCACCGGCGAAGAACAAGCCGCCCGCGTTTCGGCGATACGTGAGGCCTATGAAGAGTCGGGTATTCTCCTGGCACGCCCCCGGCAAAGCCGGGGTAAAGGGGCGGCACTCGTAGGACAAACCGTGGCTAAAAAATTGGCCCCTATGCGCGGCGCGGTCGACCGGCGCGAAGCAAGCTTTCTCGCCTTGATGAAAGAGCATGATCTCGTCCTCGCTTTGGATGCGCTCGTCCATTTTGGCCACTGGATCACCCCGACCATGATGCCAAAGCGCTTCGACACGCATTTCTATCTCGCCGCAACGCCGCCCGGCCAAGTGGCGGAGCAAGATGGTCGCGAGACCACCGAAGCGGTCTGGCTCGGTCCGCAAAACGCACTCGACATGGAAGAGGCCGGCACGGCGACGATCATTTTCCCGACCCGGATGAATCTCGGCAAACTCGCCGAAACCGCAACCACCGAAGCCGCCCTCGAACGGTTCGCGGCCGAACCGGTCGTCACGGTGCTGCCTGAAGTCGGCAAAGACGATGCGGGCAACCCTTGCCTCCACATTCCGAAGGAGGCGGGCTATATCCAATCCATCGAGCCGCTAAAGCGGGTGGCAAATGTGATGAAGAGCAAATGAGCAAATCCTTTGGCGATTGCGTCACCCTGACCCAAGACGGCCCGATCGCGACGGTCA
>CAYNUI010000237.1:0-3842 GCA_964400185.1 uncultured Hyphomonas sp. | reverse complement strand
GGCAAGCCGATCCGCAAAGGGCGCAGCTTTGTCGGGCGCGGCGGCCCGAAACCGAACCGCGATAAGTCACGTGAGATTGAAGAATTCCGCGCTGCCAAGAAAAGGCGGCGCAAGGACGATTAGCTACCAGGGACGATCAGTCCCGCTGTCGCGTCTTCATCACCAGGGATGTAGTCAGACTCTTCGACAGAATAGTCCGGGTCATTGGCTTGGCGCTCCGTCCACGGGGTGCGGAAGGAGATCGGCGCGCCCGTTTTGGCGGGGTCAGCGGGTTCTACCACTGGGACCGCCGCAGCAGGCATCGGTGCTGGTGCAGGCGAAGGTGGACGCTTCAGAACAGCATTCACGGTGGTCGCGGGCAGCGCAGGCGCGCTCGCTGTTTGTGGTGCAGGTGGCGCAGGAAGCTTGGTGACAGCATCAACGAGCGCGGGGGCAGGCGCAGGGGCTTCTGCTACGGCTACTTGTGCAGGAGCCTCGACAGCTGCTGGCATTGGAGCAGCGAACTCAGCCAAGGTGGCCGGCTTTGCGCTCGGCGCGGGTGCTGTTGATGGCAGCGCAATGGCTTGCGGGGCAGGTGTCGCATTGACCGCCCGCGTCGCGACAGGGGCTTCCACTGCGACCATCTCGGCAATGATTTTCGGCGGACGCTCACCAAGAAGCTCGGCCTCACTCATTTCCAGTGGTTCGCCAAAGGTGCGTGGCACGGGCGATGGGCGCAGCTCTTCCAAGGGGACCGGGTCTGGTTGGCGACTGGCGGGCACGGCCACTTGATAACGCATGACGGCGTCGCGGCCGGGATCCATTTGAAGGGAACGAGACAGCCCAGATACGGCGCCTGGGCGATAACTTGTGGTGCCAGGTGTTTGCTTCAGCTCACAGCGCGGGCCGATCTGGAACGTCGCTGGGGTCAGCGTCCAAGAGGCACAATTGCCATCGGAGCTGCACATATGCGCGCAGGCTTCTGCCGTTGTTCCGCGCTCAGAGCGATAGGGTTGGGCGAAGCGATATGTGTTCGCTTCCAAGAATAGACTAGGGTCTGCAGGGGCTTCTTCGCCGGACCCGACAGGGCCGCCAAGCAGCGTATCTGGCGTTGGTTTTGTCGCCATCGCAGGCGAAGCAATCAGCATTGCGGCCGTCGCGGTCAGAAAGATGCGCATGAGCGTCAGTCCCTTCGTACAAACACTTCGCAGTGTTTATGCCACGAACGGACTTAATAGAGTGTGCATTGGATCGGATGAACTGGCGGACCGGCTAGTCGGGCGGGGGCGGCGATGATTTGGGCGTATCCAAGCGTTTCATCGAGCGAATATGGATCCAAGCAAATACCACGGTCGCCAAGCTGAACCCGGCAACCTGTAGGGCTGACAACGTATAGGCGTCATCTGTCAGCAAGGCCTTCGCCAATAAGAAACCGCCAATCAGGTAAACGGCCAGCAAGATAGAGAGGCCAATCGCATAGACGCGATAGTGTCCGATTGAAGAGAAAACGCGTTCGAGCATGTCGCCGCTCCGACTATCCAAACTGAGGTTTGAGCACGGCCAGGCCAACAACAAACACGCCAAAAAAGAAAATGGGCCAGGTGACGCTGACCAAAAACCTCCAGTGAAGGACGATGTGGCGCTCATATTCGGCCGCATCTCCTGCCAACCGATAGCGCCTCTTATTGCCGCCAAAATGAGAGAGGTAATAGTCCGCAATTTCGATCGGTAAGAACACGCCAAACACGATCAAGAGCTTCAACAGGAACCAGTCACTCTCGGCCCCATATCCGGATAGTCCCCACAGAACGGGACCGGTAATCATGATGACGGGAAACGCGACGTGCTCCAGGATGACGCCCTTATCGAAGCGTTCAATGGCGAGATTGCGCATCGCGATGGCTTGCTGATCGTCTGGATTGGCAAGCCAGGCCTTGAACGCCGGCACGACATAATTCTGATACCCGACGGCGGTGCTGAACAACCAGACCATCACGGCCAAGATATGGAGCAGTTTTATCTCCATATAGAAGGGCGCGAGCGCGTCGAGCATGACGAAACGCCTCTACGCCGCTTCGCTCGGCCAAGGCTGGATCTTGGCGGGCGCCGGGCTCGGCTTGAACTCGGTTTCAGATAAGGCGTCTAATGCGCGCGTGCGGTCGGCTTCGGTGAAGGTCCCCGTCGTGGCGCAGAACTCCACCATGTTGCCGTTCGGATCCTTCGTGTAGACCGAATGGCACCAATTATGGTCGATCTCCAAGACATCGAAGCCCGCAGAGTTCCATTTATCCTTCCAAGTCATGAGCTCTTCAATCGAGTCTGCGTTGAACGAGAGATGATTGGTCCCTGGCGGCAAATTAGCGGCCTCGTTCAGATCGAACTTGTGCTCTTCTTGGCCTGGGACATCGTGCAATTCCCAGAAGGCGATAAACTTGGTGTCGTCCCCGCCCATCCGATAGAAAAAGTGTTTGCCCCAGCCGCCACCCATAACAGGCGCGATTTCGACTTTGACCAGTTCGAACCCCAACACGCCTTCATAAAAGTCGTGCATGGCTTTCATATCTTTCGCAGCAAGGGCGAGATGATGGTAGGACATTGGTTTCTCCTTACTCTGTGTCGACCATGGACATGACGTCTTGTGCGTCGCCTTTAGGGGCAGGGACTTCAACAATTCGATCTTCCACGTCATCATATTCAAGCCGCAAGGCGCGGCTCATTACGGCGTGCATCATGTAGGTGCAGGTGATGTATGTGAGCTCCAAAATTTCTTCGTCTGAAAGCTCTGCCTTTAGTTTCTCAAAGACGCCATTCGGAACGCGTCCGCGCTCGAGCACTAGGGCATCCGTATAAGCGAGCACCGCTCGCTCGAGCGGGCTGAAACAGGTCTCAGTCGCCCAATGCGGGATGGCTTCGATTTGCTCCTCGGTCAGACCAACGTCGCGGCTTGCCTTGCAATGCTGTGAAAAGACAAATTGGGAGCCAACCGTATAGCCCGCCCGGATCTGTCCCAGCTCGCGCAGTTTTGGATCAATCTTGCGCTCCGGTGAGCGATAAAACTGAAACCCGGATGTCGTATGATCAAAAGCATCTGGGACGATGTTGAACACCGTCCACCAATCGCCCGGCGTGCCTGTGGCGGTGCCAGGCTCTTTAATTGGGTCGCGGTCGCCAAACAACATTTTGAAGACCTGATCGGCCATGGCGCTCCCCTCGCCGGGGCCGGCTTGTTTGAGGCGTGGCATTTAGGTCTCCTCTTGTCTGAGCACGATCCCGTCGAACAGAATTTCGAGATACATGTCTTTAAACGTTGAAACGTTTTCGGGGGCGCGTGGGTCATCTCCGAAAACGGCGGTCACGAGGGGTGAAACATTGAACTGCGTCACCGCCGCGCCGATGAGGAACATCAGAAGCTGATGCGGCACGAAAGGTTTGATCAGGTTTTCGCGGACGCAGATCTCAACCGTTTCTGCAAACTCATAATACATGCCCGAGAGCACATTTCGAAGCAGCCAGTCTAAGCGTTCGCCGCCCGACTGACCTTCTGATAAGATGACTTGTCCGAGCACAGGCCGGCTCGCGGCATCTTCAATGAGAACCAGGCAGCTTGCTTTCAGTTTGTCCAACGGCGTCAGCAGACCATACAATTCTTTTTGGGCAGCGACGTCCCGCTCAAGCGATCTGCCGAGATACAACATCGAGGCTTCCCACAAGGCGCGCTTACTCTTGAAGTGATAGTGGACATTGGGCTGAGACACGCCCGCATCCGCTGCGATCTTGGAGACATTCGCGCCATCATACCCATACTTCCCAAACGCGATGAGCGCGGTTTCGCAAATCTGATCTTTGCTCGAAAGCGTGGACTT
>CAYNUI010000236.1:0-3858 GCA_964400185.1 uncultured Hyphomonas sp. | reverse complement strand
GGCGATCAGAACGGGCAAGTGAACCCGTTTTAATCTGCCCGCAATTCACCGCGACAGCCAAATCCGCAATCGTTGCGTCCTCGGTCTCGCCAGAGCGGTGAGACATCACGGCCGTGTAAGCGTGGCGATGAGCGAGCTCTACAGCATCCAATGTTTCGGATAGGGTGCCGATCTGATTGACCTTAACCAGGATCGAGTTGGCCGCGCCGCGCTGAAGGCCCATTGCCAGGCGCTCTGGATTGGTCACGAACAGGTCGTCGCCGACTAGCTGGCAGCGATCGCCAACCATTTCCGTCAGGATATTCCATCCGTCCCAATCATCTTCGGCCATGCCGTCTTCGATCGAAACGATGGGATAGGCGTCGACCAAGTCGGCGAGATATTTTGCCATGCCTTCACCGTCGAGCGTTTTGTCTTCGCCCGCGAGGACATATTTGCCGTCTTTGAAGAATTCAGTGGACGCTGCGTCCAGCGCCAAAGAGACATCTTCGCTTGGTTGATATCCTGCAGCTTCAATCGACTTCATAATGAAATCGAGCGCATCGCGAGTGGACGAGAGATTTGGCGCAAAGCCGCCTTCGTCACCAACGCCGGTATTGTGTCCCGCATCGCTGAGCGTCTTTTTCAGCGTGTGGAAGATCTCTGCGCCGACCCGAACCGCATCCGCGATGCTGTCCGCATTGACCGGCATGATCATAAATTCTTGGATATCGATCGGGTTGTCGGCATGCTCACCACCATTGATGATGTTCATCATCGGCGTCGGCAGGACGCGCGCATTGGTACCACCAATATAGCGATAGAGTGGCATGCCAGAGCTTTCCGCCGCCGCTTTGGCAGTTGCCATAGAGACGCCAAGAATGGCGTTTGCTCCGAGGCGTTTCTTGTTCTCAGTGCCGTCGAGCTCAATCATCAGGCCGTCGATCAGGCGCTGTTCCGTCGCTTCCATCCCGGTCAGCTCATTGGCGATCTCGCCATTCACCGCATCGACCGCGCCCATGACACCCTTGCCTTTATAGGCTTCACCGCCATCGCGCAGTTCGTGGGCCTCGTGCACACCCGTGGACGCCCCGGAAGGAACCGCGGCACGTCCAAAGGAGCCGTCCTCGAGCGTGACATCGACCTCAACGGTCGGATTGCCTCGGCTGTCGAGAATTTGGCGGGCGTGAATATCGATAATTTCGCTCATTTAGAGGTCCTCTGCGACGCGGATGGGTCAGTTGCCGCAGCGTCTAGTGCGCAACGCCACAAAGAGCAAGAGGACGAACCGCCATCATGGTAAACGCATCGTACGGTAAACGCCGCACAATTCCGATGAAATTCGTTGCTGGCTTTTGACGCCGACTTCAGACGCGCCTGTCTATGCTGAATCATAAGCAGAAGAAATCTGCATGGAGAGGGCAACTGATGGGACGTTTAGACAAGGCTCAATTTGCCGCTGTTCTAGCGCTTTTACTTTTAAGTCTCGGCCAAATCTTTGGTCTGCAGACCGCCTATGCGCAAGGCGTGACGCATCAAACCATCGTGGTTCGAAAAGGTACTTCCCTGCCCGTCCCGGTGCTCGACAGCTTCGACCGGATCGCCGTGTCAGAGCCATCTATTGCCGATGCCGCGCCGGTTTCATCTCAAGAATATTTCGTCCGCGGCCGAGAGATCGGAACGACCAATATCCTCGTCTATAATGAGCGCGGAAACTTGGTGCAGCTCGTCGACGTCATCGTGATGCCGAACTTGGATGCGGTACGCAGTGACCTCCTGGCGCTGTTCCCGAAAGCCAAGGTCGACTTGCACCCAGTCGCCGATCGCATCCATGTCAGCGGCACCGTCGCGGATGAAGAGACACTGACCCAGATCATGGCTGTGGTTGAAAGCCATGCGCCAGAGCGTTCGATCAATGCACTTGAAGTGGAACTGCCTGCACAAGTCTTGCTGGAAGTGCGTTTCGTCGAGGCGTCGCGTGACGATATTCGAGAGATCGGTTTCGGCACCGAAATTGGCCGCCCTGGCGACTTCCTCTTCCTAACCTCATCAGGTTTGATTTCTGGTGACCCGGCCCGCGCCATCGGACAAGTCTTCGGCGGATCTGGCGCCACCTCCATCGATTTCACGCTGCAAGCCTTGGAAGAAAAAGGTGTCGTGCGCACGCTGGCCAAGCCAAACTTGGTTTCTCAATCAGGTCAAACCGCATCTTTCCTCGCGGGCGGTGAGTTTCCTGTCCCTGTCGCTGCCGACCAAGACACAATCTCGATCGAGTTTAAGGAGTTCGGCGTCTCACTCGAGTTCACGCCGACGATTGCCCGCGAAGATCGGATCGTCCTGCAAGTCCATCCTGAAGTCAGCAATCTCGACCCGCGCAATTCCGTGCGGCTGTCCGATGTCGAAATCCCCGCCCTCAGCGTGCGCGAAATCAAAACGCAAGTTGAACTCGGCAATGGCCAAAGCTTTGCCATCGCGGGTCTCATTCAAAACGACTATCAAGCGACTGAGCTACAAACACCCCTGCTCGGCGAAATCCCAATTCTTGGCAATCTGTTCCGCTCAACACGCTTCAAAAAGAACGAAACAGAGCTGGTCGTAATCATCACGCCGCATCTGGTCTTGCCACCAGAAGCTGGCGACGCGCTCAGCGACCCAATCGCGTTGTCGGAAGAGCCGACGCAAGTTGAACGTTACGCCCTGAGCCAAATCGAAGGCCGACCCAAAGCGGAGCTCGGACAGTCTGTTGAAGGCAATATTCTCAGCCAATCCACCGCACCACAGTTTGGAGGACGATAGGATGTCAGCCAAACGTCAAATCTTCGCCACCGCGAAACTTCACATTCTGAGCCATCATTTCGATGAGCCGCTCCTCCAAGCCTGGGGCGAAAAAGGCGGCCAGCATTCGGTGACGCACGACTCTTATGCCGGGTTGATGGATGCACTGAATGAAGAGGGTCAACACATTTGCGTGCTCGAGCATGAGCCAGAAAATGATCTTGCAGAATGCCTCACCGCCCTCGCCATGACGGGCGTGAACATTCCGACCATAGTGATCGGTCAAAACCTTCCGGTGAGCGCCCTGCGCGTTCTGATGGGACTTCCCTGCTGGGATATTCTCGACACACAGGTCAGCTTCGACGCCGTCCATAAAGCGCTCACCCGGGCCGCAGAGGCGCTCGCCCAGGAAAAAGAAAAACCGCAATCGGACACACCCTCCAATTGCTGGACATTCGTGTCTTCTGTTGGCGGTGCCGGCGCAACGCTCTTGGCCTGCGAAACCGCCTATCAGTTGGCGCAAATGAAAGACAAACCCAAAGTCGCTTTGTTCGATCTCAACTTCGTCGATGGCAGCTGCGCGACTTATCTCAATTGCGATTCAAACTTCCTGCCGAGCGTTTTCCAAAAGGACCCGCATAAGATTGACGATGTCTTCCTCAAGACGCTGACGACTTACCATGCTTACGGGTTCGATGTCCTCGCCATGCCGCGCTGGAGCCAAATGGAGACGCCACCTTCGCGTGACGTGATCCTACAATGCCTCAATGTCGCCTGCGAGAGCTATGACTATGTCATCATCGACAGCCCACGCTGGCCGACCGCGTGGAGTTCCGACATCTTCCTCGGGAGCGATGAGGTCATCTTGGTGACTGAACTCTCTGTGCCTGCTCTGAATGCCTCACGCGAATGGGTTGAGCAGTTCGCCTCTGATCCACAATTCCCATCGATTCGGGCCGTATTGAACCGTCGCCAGAAAGGCATGTTCGGCGCAAAAGTTACCGAAGACCAAGCCTGCACAGCCTTAGAGATGGACGTGTTCGCCTCCATTCGCTCGGACTGGCCGACGGCACTCTCCGCCGTCAATTTGGGTCAATCGATTGG
>CAYNUI010000235.1:0-3881 GCA_964400185.1 uncultured Hyphomonas sp. | reverse complement strand
GCAATTTGGGCGGGGCATACGCAGACCGATCGCTATAAGACGGACGTGTTTCGCGGATTCTTTGAAACGGCGATTGCCTCGAACGCGGCGTTCGTGGTTGTCGACAATCAAACGGGTGCGCTGATCGGGTCGAGCCGGTATCACAATCATGATGCGACCCTGTCTGAAATAGAGATCGGTTGGACTTTCCTGACCAAGCCGTATTGGGGCGGCGGCTTCAATGCAGAGATGAAGCACCTGTTGCTCTCGCATGCCTTCACCTTTGTGGAGACAGTCGTGTTTTGGGTTGCTCTGGAAAATGAGATCTCCGCAAAAGCCATGGCCAAGATTGGCGGGCGCGTGCGCGATGGCGAGTTTTCGCGGCCCGACCCGGATGGATCGCGTGACACTTACAGGGTTTTTGAGATTACGCGCGACGGGTTCGCGAACGGCCCGCTTTCGACCTTGGTCTAGGCCAGCACGGCTTCGATCATTGTTTCAAGCGCGTGGGGCTTAGCTGGCTTTTCCAAAACATCGGCAAAACCGGCCTCAATTGCACGCCGTTTGAGTGAGTCGGAGTAAAAGCCCGTGACCATGATCCCAGGCGTTTGATCGTCCAGCTGGCGGATCCGATACATAAGTTCCAAGCCATCTATGCGCGGCATCTTATAGTCGATTAAGAGGCAGTCCCCGCCATGATTGCCGGTCATCATGAGGAACTCAGAGGCATTTCGATAAGCGTCGATCTGAAAGCCCCGTGCCCGCAGCAGCATCGTCGTGGAGCGACGTACGTTCTCGTCATCCTCAATCAGGATCAGCCGACACGGAGTAGCGACTGTCATACGCGCAGAAGAGGTGGCGGTGGCTTGCATATGCTCGCTATACGACGGCTGAGGCGATCCGTCTCTAGGTAAAGCCCCTCATACTAGTCCGCACCAATGCCAGCCAGAAATGCGAGCCTGAGCGCGCTGGAGAGACTATCGGCTTGCAGCTTTTCCATCATGTGGGCGCGGTGGATCTCCACTGTGCGCGGCGAGATCGAGAGCGCTTCGGCAATGCCCTTATTGGTCAGCCCGTCGACCAGGCATTCGAGGACTTGAGTTTCGCGAGGTGTAAGCTCAGTCAGCCGTGCCTTGGCTTCGCGGCCGCGTTTGTCATCCGCGGCTTGATTGTCGAGCAGGGCGTACGCGTTCTCGATCGCCGAGACCAAGGCCTTTTTCTCGTAGGGCTTTTCGAGAAATTCCAGCGCGCCGCCTTTCATCGCTTCGACAGCGACGGGCACGTCGCCGTGCCCCGTTAGGATGATGACCGGCATATTGATGCCGCGTCCGTTCAGAGCGCTCTGCACTGCGAGGCCATCCATGCCTGGCATGCGAACGTCCAGCAATATGCAGCCTTGATCTTCATTCGAGACCTGATCCAAAAAGGCCAAGCCATCTGGAAAGGTCCTCACGGTGAAGCCCGCATGACGGAGCATAAAGCTCGCGGAGTGACGGATGGCTTCATCATCATCGACCAGGTAAACTAAGCGGTCAGTCATGTGCGGCGGCTCCATCATCTATGCGAAGGGTGAAGGTGAAGGCGGCACCACCCTGGGATGATGGTGCATATTCAATATGGGTTCCGTGGGCGTCCATAATGGTTTGGCAAATTGAGAGCCCGAGCCCCATGCCGCCCGGTTTGGTGCTGTTAAACGCATCAAAAGGCGAGCTTTGATCGGCGCCCGGAATGCCCGGGCCATTGTCTTGCACCGTGATTCTCGCGAGATCTTCGTCTTCTTCAGCCGAGACCCAGACCTGCGGATTAGCGGTATCAGCGAGCGCTTCGATCGCGTTGCGGACCAAATTCACAATGACTTGCCGCAATTGCAAACGGTCGGCGAGGACCCGCGGGAAATCATCTGGGACTTGCACGATGACGCGCGAAAGCTGTCCTTCGAAGCCGACCTTTGCGAGCGAGGCTGCGTCTTCAACCACATCGCGCAAATTGACTGGCCGCATGTCCAGCTCGCCGCGCGAGACATAGTCGCGAAGGCGGCGCACGATTTGACCGGCGCGGATCGATTGTGTGGCCGCAGCATCAAGGGCTTCTTGAATGAAGGAAAGCGCGTCTTCGTCCGCGTTTTCGAGGAGGTCGCGCGCGGCTTCGAGATAATTGGCGACGGCTGTTAGAGGCTGGTTTAGCTCATGCGCCATGGCAGAGGCCATGGTCCCAACCGCGCTGAGCCGCGAGAAATTGGCAAGCTCGACCTGCATTTGCGTCAGACGCAAAGCATTGGCCTGCTGCTCTGACATGTCGCGAATATAGCCTGTGAAGAGACGCTGGCCGTCTATTTCAGCCTCGCCAATCTTTAGCTCGACCGGAATGGCTGTTCCGTCGGCCAATTTGGCCTCGACGATCCGGCCAATCCCGATGATCTGTTTTTCGCCTGTGGTGAGATAATTTTGAATGTAATTGTCATGATGGGCCTTGTCGGCACCGGTCATCAGCATGGCGACATTTTTGCCCGCGACCTCTGACGCTTTATAGCCAAACAAACGCTCAGCCGCGGCGCTAAAGGCCAGCATCTGGCCTCTTTGATTGATCACAATCATCGCATCGGGAACGGATGCCAGCACGCTGCGCATCAACGGCTCAAGCGAGCGTTGATCATTGTATGGCCCAGCGGCATCTGAGAGAACGGGTTGTTGATCGTCTTCCATCAACCACCCTTTGTAATGGGCGTTCGGCACGGATCAATCCATCCGCACGGCGACAGAGCGCCGCTGAATCACATGGCGATAAAACGCCCAAACCAATAGGGCGAGGCCGGCGGCGAACATGTAGCATCCCCAGCAATGGGCCTGTTCGAACCAGCTTTGCCCGCTGAGTTGCACAGCGATTGTTTTGCCATTGCAGGTGGGTAGGGCGAGTACGGGTACAGTGCCCATATGGAGCCAAGTTTTAAGGCCCCCGATCAGCACCATCACTAAGCCGTAGGCCGCTTGTAAGCTTGTCGACATTTTCGTCTCCAATCGCATCTTGTGCTTTGCGTTCTACAAAGTGCGGCTCGGACGCACATAGGGGAAACCCCTTATTCAGACCCAATCCGACCGCGGATATCCATCGCTCAAGCTGAAACCACCCCGTTTTGGGGTCTTGAGAGGGCACGGCGATTATGACGCAACTCGGCGGAACCGTGAGACGCGGAAACAATACAAGCATCCTCGCAGTCGGCGCTGTCACCAGCGTCTTCGTCTTTTTGGCGCTGCTAATCAGCAGCTTCGCCAAAGACGCTGCGATGGAGTATCAGGCACTGACCTTTATGGCGCTCGCGGGCGCGTTTGTGGTCGGCACGGCGCTCTGGGCAGGCGGTCTCGTCGATCGTGATCCATTCGATGAAAGCGAGTACGAAAACACGCTGGTCAAGTTCGGGGTCGCGGCCTCCATGTTTTGGGGGATCGCAGGGCTTCTGGTCGGCGTTATCATTGCGCTGCAGCTGACTTGGCCGGCGCTGTTCTACTTTCCAGAGCTTGGTTGGACGAATTTCGGACGGTTGCGCCCGCTGCACACCAGTGCGGTGATTTTTGCGTTTGGCGGCAATGTCTTGCTCGCAACCAGCTTCTACGTGGTTCAACGGACCTGTCGGACGCGGCTCGCCGGTGGCATGTGGCCATGGTTTGTGTTCTGGGGCTATCAGATTTTCATCGTGCTCGCTGCGACCGGCTATTTGATGGGCGTCACGCAATCAAAGGAATATGCCGAACCTGAATGGTATGTGGACCTTTGGCTGACCCTGGTTTGGGTCGTCTATTTGCTCGTTTTCCTTGGCACGCTCTGGAAACGCAAAGAGCCGCACATCTATGTAGCCAACTGGTTCTACCTGTCCTTCATTGTCACCATCGCGATGCTGCACATCGTCA
>CAYNUI010000234.1:0-3908 GCA_964400185.1 uncultured Hyphomonas sp. | reverse complement strand
GATTTCATCACGCGATCGCTCACAGCATTTCCCTCCGCTTAATGTCGAGATAGCGCGAGACGAGGTCGGCGCTAAACCGTTCGGGCTTGGTCTCAATCACTTGCACGCCGAGATGCTCCAGTTTGCGCAAGACCAGTTCGCGTTCTTTCAGCAGGCCGTCGGCAATGACGGCGCGCGAAACAAGGTCGGCGGTAACCGGTTCCGCGCTGATCATGTCTGAGAGCTGCTCATCTTCAAAACAAGCGAAGATAATTAGATGCCGGTCCATTAAGCGTTTGACGTTTTCGAGCATCAATTCAGCGGAGATCGTGTCGACAAAATCGGTGAAGAGCACGATCAGACTGCGCCGCTCTAAACGCGATGCAAGCGAGGTCAGAGCCAGCGTATAATTGGCTTCTTCCACCGAATAATCGAGTTTTGACGCCAGGGCTTGCATGTGGGGAAACGCCCCTGCCCCGCTTAAGACATTGCTGGTCACCGTGGGGCGCGCATCAAAGCCAAACAGTGCGGTCTTATCGCCAGAGCGAAGCGAGACATAAGCCAAGAGCAAAGCGGCGTTGATGGCACGATCAATCTTCGGGACACCTCCAAGGGGTTCACACATCAAGCGGCCTGTGTCGAAGGCAAAAACGATATTGTGGTTGCGCTCGGTTCGAAATTCCTTTGCCAGTAATTGGCGGTGCCGGGCCGAGTGTTTCCAATCAATCGCGCGGCGGTCCATCCCGGCAGAGAATTCGCGCAAGGCATCAAATTCGGAGCCGTCGCCGCGATCCATCTGCATCTTGATGCCGAAATCAGCGTCGCGCGTGTAAAGGCGGACCGCTTCTTCCTGGACCCACCTTGTGTTTGGCGTCACCGCGATTTCGATATTGAGCGGCTCAACGCGCTTCACGCGGACCAAGCCAAGGGGACCCGTCCAATCCAGCCAAAGCTGTTTCAACCGGCCATTTCCGCGCCGCAGCGGCTTCAAGGGGCGGGTAAAGGTATGTCGCCGCCCGGCCCAGCCTTTCAGGATCGACGCATTGGGCTGCTCGATATATTCGTTCGTTTCCAGAAGGGCGTTGACTTTCGAAGGCAGGGGGCCGCTCGCAGCCTCGACCGTCAAAGACACCGGATCTTCGCTGTTCATGTAGAGCACGGGCGGCGCCTCGACCTCGACAGAGATTGCTCCGCGACGCGGCGCCATGGTGAGGTCCAACACCATTCCGCCAAACAAAAGCGCGATCCAGCCGCCGGACAAGATCCATAGCGACGGTGCGTATACGGCTATGAGCAACAGCACGGGCAGGCCGAGCAGCATGAGCCAAATCGCGCGGAGGGTGGGGGCAATCACGAACCGGGTCTCCTCAGCGCGGCGCTGCCGTTTGCTCGACGATTTCCTGAAGTGTCTCGTCCGTTGTGCGACCTTCAATCTCAGCGGCAGGCGACAATATCACCCGGTGGCGTAAAGCGGGGAGCGACAAGGATTTCACATCATCCGGCACCACATAATCGCGCCCATCCAAGGCGGCTTTGGCGCGGGCGGCCGCGGCGATGGCGGCGGCGGCACGCGGGCTCGCGCCATGGGTCAGGGCAGGGGTTTCGCGGGTCGCGCGAACAATGTCGACAATATATTCGACCACGTCTTCCTGAACGCGCACTTGCGAGACGGATCCGACAGCATCTGCGAGTTCTTCCGGCGTGACGATGGGCGAGACGCCGAAGGCGCCAGCGGTCTTCATGCCGGTTCGATTGCCATGCCCGGCGACAATAGCGAGCTCTTCTTCGCGGCTCGGGAACGTAAGAACATGTTTGAACAAGAACCGGTCGAGCTGGGCTTCGGGTAGGGGATATGTGCCTTGTTGTTCGATCGGGTTTTGCGTGGCGATGACGGTGAAGCGATCATTCAAGGTGTGGGTCTCGCCATCAATGGTTACCTTGCGTTCTTGCATCGCCTCTAAGAGGGCGGCTTGGGTTTTAGGGGGCGTGCGGTTGATCTCGTCAGCGAGCAGAATGTCCGTGAAGATTGGGCCTTTGGTCAGCGTGAACTCGCTGGTCGAGAAGTTGAAGAGGTTGGTGCCGAGCACGTCGCCGGGCATCAGGTCCGGGGTGAACTGGATCCGTCCAAAGTCGAGCTTGATCGCAGCGGCGAAGCATTGTGTGAGCAGCGTTTTCGCTGTTCCGGGCGGGCCTTCCAAAAGAATGTGCCCGCCGGAAAAGAGCGCTGTCAGCATCAGATCGACCGTGTCGGCTTGACCGATCACCGCTTTTCCAACCTCGTCTCGGATCTTATCCGCGAGCCCCTTAATCGCACTAATGTCCATCACTCATCTCCTTGCGCCATCGCCAGAGGGCGAGGGCTTTGTCCCTCAATTCGTTACGTCCAGAAGCAGGGCGTTCGAGCTGTTCTTGTTGCTCGCTCCAGCTGCTGGATAGATCTTTTTGCTCGGCAAGTCGGTCCGCGGTCCGCGCGAACGCCTCTTCTGACGTGCTCGGCGGCAGGCCGAGCTGTTTGGCGAGGTCACGTTGGACCGTTTGGGCATAATTGGGCGCCATTTGGCCTTCTCGGCGGGCCATAGAAATCAGGCCTGCAGAACTTTCTGCCAGCGCCTTCTTACCGAATGAAAGCGGTCGCTCTTCGGTCGCGGGTGGCCCGAAACGGATGAATGCGCTCCACCCAATGAGCAGCACCGTCGCGAAAGCAATCATGGTCGCGCCAAGGAAGGGCACATCAAAGATCGCGCGCAGCAGGCTCTCGGACCGCTCAAACCCGTGCAGCGTCGCATCGAGCACCACCGGTTGAGATGGATAGTCCTTTAAATAGTCGATCATTCCGAGCGTCATGCGCGCATTCTCACGGCGGGCGAGGCCAAACGTGTTGAGGAGGTCCGGATCGCTTAGGATATAGACCTCGCGCCCCGGCCATTTCGCGACCAGAGTGCCGCCGGGAACGCTGATAAACGACTCCAGACTGTTGCTCTCAATCACCTGCATCTTGTGTTCAAATTTTGGGGTCTGCGTCCCAAAGGGTGTGCGGATGCGCCCGGGATTGCGCAAGCGCCAAACGCGCAGGTCAGAGTCAAACTCTCGCGCCACGACTTCAACGCTGCGCGGATCCATAAGATCTGTATCTTTTTGCCAGTTCGGCTTCTCGCGATCTGGAAAGCCTGACCATTTGGGCAAAACGTAAAGCGCCGGCTCTGAGACATAACCCAATTCTACGTCCTCAGCGGCGCGGCTTAATCCAAAACGGGGCAGGGTGAGGACTAATAGGCCGTCGGTATAGTCCAGCGTGCTGGTCAGGCGCGAGACATTCACGGTCTGCCCGTCCGCTTCAAGCAGTTTTGCAAGCCCGCCATAGCCAAGGGCGGAGGTCGAATAAGGATGCTGGCCCGCACGGTTTTTACTGGCAATGTCGGGCGCCCAAGCCAGAAGGGCAAAGATCGCGACAAAGGCGACGAGCCCCACACTAATCATGATCAGCGAGGTTAAGGCTGAAAACGGATTGGCATTATCTGGCAGACGCTCACTCATCCCCAAGCGCCTCCGAAGGCAAACGTCTCATACGAAGCGCGCGCTTCTCTCCAGCCTGTTTCATCAACATCTCGTCCGCCAAAGAAGCTGCGTTCTACGATGCGGATAATTGGCGAGAGCGCATCCCGCACGGAGGTCGGCAAGATGCCGAGCGCCCCGATCTCGCGAGACGTGAGCGACCGGCCGACCACGCCAGAGTGCTTCTCCTGGATATCGTCGATTGAGCGGAAGAGCAGCAAATGCACGGCCTCGGCGAAACGGCCTTCCGCTGCGAGGGCGTCTGCGTCCTCCAAGAGCGCGGTTGCGCGTCCACGTTCAGGCCGCAGGTCCGGCACGATGGAGACATCCGGTGCGGCCTCTTTCTCTTTCTGCCGCCCGCGCAGCGAAAGGCTTTC
>CAYNUI010000233.1:1905-3927 GCA_964400185.1 uncultured Hyphomonas sp. | reverse complement strand
GCCTTCTTGTGCTTGTTTGGCGGCGCGCTGCTCGCCTTCTTCCTAACCATCAATGACAGTGAATGGTATTGGACTTTCCACGGTGGCAGTTGGGATTCCCGCAATCCAAACGCCACATACGAGGAGCTCCGTGCGACGCTTTATGAAGAGCGAAGAGACATTGTCGACATGCTCGGCGCCTTCGCGGCGCAGCTTTTTTCGCACAATAGCGGCATCGCCATATTCGCTTTTGCCTTGGGATTCGCCTTCGGCGTTCCGACCGCAGTTCTGCTCATCTATAATGGCGTTTACCTTGGAAGTTTCTACGCGGTGTTCTGGCAAAAAGGGCTGGCTTACGAGCTGACGGGGTGGCTATTCATTCATGGCGTGACGGAGCTTTTTGCGGTGATTTTGGCGGGTGCAGCAGGGTTTATGATTGGCGGGGCTGTGGCGTTTCCAGGCCGCAAGAAACGCATGCAATCCATGCGAGAGGCCGGTGAGAAAGCCGCCATGGTGATCATCGGCGCGGTCGTGATGTTGTTCCTAGCGGCTTTGCTCGAAGGCTTTGGGCGCCAGCTGATCACCAGTGATACGATCCGCTATGGCGTCGCCATTACCACTCTGGTTTTCTGGCTCGGCTATTTCTATCTGCCGCGGCGCGTGGAAGGCGACCGACGTGACTGAGGCCACGCTCAAACATCCGACCCCGGTAGAGGAAGGCAAACGCCGCCGCGCGCGGATGAAGGCCCGTCAAGTTGAGGCCAAACGCGTGCGCACGCTCGTGACCCCAGAAGGGGCGGCGCTCAACCTCAAAATCTCTACTTTTGGGGAGCGGTTCGGCGCCTTCATTCTCGATGTGGGTCTGCAATTTTTGCTCATGTTTGCGATCATTTTTGGCATCGCGTCGATTGCTGGGGCGTTCGGATTTCGCGGCTGGCAAATCGCCTGGGCGGTCGCACAAATCCTGATTTTCTTCGTTCGGAACTTCTATTTCATCTTCTTTGAAATTGGCCGCAAAGCCGCGACGCCAGGCAAACGCGCGCTCGGGCTTCGGGTGGCAGATCGCAAAGGTGGACGGCTGACGGCAAACGCGGTGATCGCGCGCAACTTCCTGAGAGAGCTTGAGTTTTTCCTGCCGTTATCGGTCTTGTTTAGCTTTGGCGCAGAAGGCGTGGCGGGATGGATCAATTGGCTGTTATTCATATGGTGCGGCCTGTTTGTCCTGTTCCCGCTGTTCAATAAAGACAAATTGCGCGTCGGTGATCTCGTCGCCGGGACCATGGTGATCCATGCCCCGAAAGTGCAACTGCTCGACGACATCGCGTCGGCCACCCCGACCCCGGAGGCCACTGGAACGATCCGGTTCACACCGGCGCAACTCGACGTTTACGGCATTCACGAGCTGCATGTTTTGGAAGATGTCCTGCGTCAATCGACGCCAGAAATTAAGCGCAATGTCGCCAATCGGATCGCCACGAAAATCGGCTATACGCCTGGCACGGGCGAGACTGATTTGATGTTCTTAGAAGCCTTCTATGCGGGGCTCAGACGCCATCTTGAACAGCGCATGTTGTTCGGGGAACGCAAGGAAGACAAATACGATAAACGCTAGGCGGTGCGGTCGATCGAGATCGATACGGCGTGCGCCTCGTCCTTCTTTACGACCAGGTCGGCATGATCGCGAAGCGGTAGGATGTTTTGCTCCAAATTCGGTAAATTGATCCCAGCCCAAACGGTCTTGGCGAACTGGATCAATTGCTCTTCAGACATGTGCAGGAATTGCGCGTAAAAACTCTCCGGGTCGTCATGCGCGGCATGCCAAAAACGTAAAAAGCGCTCCACATACCACCCCTCAATGTGCGCCAAATCTGCGTCAATGTAGAGCAAAAGGTCGGGCTCTGAGGGGACATTGGGGGTACAATTTGGGGTACAATTGCGGGGCAAAAATCCGACACCCTCGAGCAACAAGATATCCGGGCGGTCAATCCTTCGGGTCAATGCCGGATCAGGGTCAAACGTCACATGACTGTAGCCCGGAAAATC
>CAYNUI010000233.1:0-1805 GCA_964400185.1 uncultured Hyphomonas sp. | reverse complement strand
CCGGTTTCGGTCAGGTGATGGATGAGGTCGTCTGGAAGGTGCGCAAAAGCGGCCTTCATCCGCCCCTTTGCCTCGTCCAGATCCTTCATGACCCGCGGACCACGATCAGACAGCTTGCGGCGTTGATCCATCCAGCGCATCAGCCGCTCTGTGACGGATAAAGCTTGGCGCTCGGCAAGCATTTTAGGGGAGGGACCTAAGCCCTCAATCGCCACCAGTTTTTCGATCTTATTGGGGAAGAGGCCGGTATATCTGAGCGTGATGTTTCCGCCCAGCGAATGACCCATCAGCGTGAACGTCTCAAGCTCCAAATGTTCGACCAAGCTTGCCAGGTCGTAGACATGATCCATGACGCCATAATCGCCATCGGTCACCCAAGCGCTTTGACCATGGCCTCGCAAATCGTGCGCAATCACGCGATAGCGCTCGGCCAGACGCCCTGCCACGCGGTCCCAGCTGCGCTTTTGATCGCGGCCGCCATGCACTAAGACCAAAGGCGGCGCGTCGGGATCTCCCCATTCCGCATAGGACAGGGTCAGGCGTTGAGATTTAAACTCGTCAATCAGGCGTGGTTCGGTCATGCGGGCTTAGCTAGTGTCATTCCTGCGCGCTGGCGAGCCCTGCTGCCGGGGAAACCTTGTAACGTGCCTTCAGGCTTGCCACATGGCCGCCTTCCTTCTTATGGAGAGCGCGATGACGCAATCGAATATCCCCATGGACGACTTTGTCGCGGGCTTCAGCCCGCAAGGCTTGCCTGTGCGTGGGCGAGTGATTCGACTGTCTGAAGGCACGATCTCTCCCATCCTGAATCGCCATGCTTATCCCGATCATCTCGCTGAGATTCTCGGCGAAGCGGTCATGCTGTCCGCGCTGGTTGGCTCAGGCATGAAGTTCGAGGGCAAGGTCTTGGCCCAAGCCGAGGGCGACGGCCCGGTCTCCATGCTGGTCGGCGAATACACCAAGGCGGGCGGGCTGCGCGGTTATGCCAAGCATGAGCCGGAACGCTGGGCCTGGCTCAACAAGGTCAACAAAGGCGACAAGCCGCACATGCCGCAATTGTTCGGCGCTATGGGGCGGCTCGGCCTGATGATCGTCTATGACAATCGGGACCTGAAACCCTATCAAGGCATCGTGCCTCTGGCGAAGGGGTCGATGGCTGAGTGCGCGCAAGACTATTTCCGACAATCAGAACAAGTCGACACACTCTTGCGGCTCGCCGTCCATAAGAATGAGGACGGCGAATGGCGCGCGGGCGGCATGATGGTTCAAAAGATTGCAGGCGATATGGCCCGCGGCGATACCGAAGACGGGTGGCGCGAGGCGGAGGCTTTGTTCTCAACCCTCACCGATGAAGAACTCACCGACCCGGCATTGCCGGCAACGGATCTCGTCTACCGTCTGTTCCATGAAGGCGGCGTGGCCATGGATGCGGATGCCCAGGCGCTCGACGATGTCTGCACCTGCAGCCGCGAGCGTTTGGTCGGTACGCTGCAAGGGATGGCCGATGAGAGCTTGCGGGATATGGTTGAGCCTGACGGTACGCTAAAAGTCGACTGCCAGTTTTGTTCACGCCAATACGTGATTCCGATTGATGAAGTTGCGAGCGCGGCGAATTAGGCGGCGATGTCGGCCAAAATCTTGTCCGCACTATCATAACGAACGGCGACATAGTCTTCGACAAATCTTGTAATCGACTTGGCGTTAGATTCCGGGCGATCATTCGATAGGAGCAAGGCCGTTGGGGTGTTACCGAACAAGCGCTGAATGGTGCGGTTGAAGTTTGCTGGCGAGGAAAAGCCCCACCG
>CAYNUI010000232.1:2262-3936 GCA_964400185.1 uncultured Hyphomonas sp. | reverse complement strand
TTGATGCTGGTCCGCTCTGCCAAGATCCGCGTTGCGAGCTGTTCGGACGACATTTCGAGAGAGAAGAACGCGACCTTGCCACCTTCTAGCGTCTTGGTGGAGCCGTCTTCTTGCTTCTCACCCCGATAGGCGGCGGCGACATTATAAGCGATGTTCGTCACCAGCGAGGTTTTCCCCATAGAGGGACGCCCAGCGAGAATGATCAGGTCAGACTTATGCAGGCCACCCATTTTATGGTCGAGATCATCTAGGGCCGTGGCGATACCCGCAATCTTGCCTTCTCGCTTGAACGCGGCCTCGGCCATTTGCAGAGACTCGGTCAGCGCTTCGGCAAAGCTTGAAAAGCCGCGCCCGGTGGAGCCGCGCTCTGCCAAGGCGAAGAGTTCGCGTTCGGCAAGTTCAATCTGCTGCGAGCCGTCAACGTCGCGATCGTGATGTTGGGCGCGCGATTGGACGCCCGCTCCGATATTGATGAGCTCACGGCGCATGGCGAGATCGCGAATGATGCGCGCATAGTCCTGAACCTCCGGACCGAACGCGGCGCTGTCGAGCAGATCCGCCAAATATTGCGCACCGCCAATCTGCGTGAGGCGCTCGTCTTTCTCGAATTGCTCGCGCAGCGTGACGCCGTCAGCGACACGGCCATTCTGGATGAGCATCATGCAGGCTTCAAAAATTTCCTGATGCGCCGGGGCATAAAAATCAATCGGACGCAAAATGTCCGACACGCGCTGAAAGGCATTATTGTCGTACAGGATCGACCCGATCACAGCGGCTTCCGCCGACAGGTTGTGCGGCAGTTCTGGACCCATTTGGTCTGAAGATTGGAGAGGTGTGACGGCGGTGCTCATCGCCAAGCATTAACCATAGTTAGACATTCAGGGGGATCCCCACATAGCAGAATCCCCCTGAAGAATCCCGGTTTATCCACAGCCCAATTATTCAGCGACGAGCGAACCGTTTTCGCGCGGTGGTCTTTCTACTCCAATACGCTATGTAGCGCCCTTCGCGTTTGCTGATTCATCGCCGCCAGAGCCCATTCTAAATGCCCCAGGCTTCTCTTCTCGCTAATCTCAACAGTCCCGCCGCCGTCTATGGCGCGCCGTTTGGCTTGGATGTGCTGCGCCTGATCGAAGCCTTGGAAGAGCGCGGCAGTGCTGCGGTCTATGTTGCCCGTGATGATAAGCAAGCGGCGACGGCGTTGAAGCTCGCTCAATTCTATCGCCCCGCATTAGAGACGGTTCGCCTGCCAGGTTGGGACGTCTTGCCATATGATCGGGTCAGCCCATCACCGGCCGTGGCAGCGGCGCGTTGTGCGGCGCTCGCGACATTGGCGCAGCGCGCGGCGAATGCAGAGCCCTGCCTGGTGGTGACAACGGCGAGCTCCATGGTCCAACGTGTGCCACCGATTGCGACCATGCGCGCGAGTTCTTTGTCGGTTTACACGGGCGGGCGCATTCAACAGCAGGATCTCTCCTCATACCTGTCAGTCAACGGTTATGTCCGGGTCGCTTCGGTGTCTGAGAAGGGCGAATATTCGATCCGTGGCGGCAAAGTCGATATCTTTCCACCCACCGGAGACGAGCCGGTGCGCCTCGACCTTTTTGGTGATGAAGTTGAGACGATCAAAGCCTTTGATCCCGAGACGCAGATTTCGACGCGAACCTTGAACCG
>CAYNUI010000232.1:0-2162 GCA_964400185.1 uncultured Hyphomonas sp. | reverse complement strand
GATTATCACGCGGCGCGTTTGGAAGCGGCCGGCGAGGAACGCCAAGCGCGGGTCCTCGCGCCGGAGCATCTTTATCTCTCCGAAGGCGAGCTATCGGCAGTGTTGCAGTCGCGCGGTGTCGCCCGCTTCCATGCCGGATCTGGTGATGGCGGGGTCAGTGTTGGCGGCGTCCAAGGCCGCGACTTCGCGCCGGAGCGGGCACAGCCGGACGTCAATATTTTTGAGGTCGCCGCCGCTCACGCCAAAGCGCTGCACGATGCCGGTAAAACGGTTGTTTTTGGGGCATGGACGGAAGGGTCCGCCAGCCGTCTCGAGGGTGTGCTCGAAGATCATGGCCTGCCCGATGCGACGCGGATCTATTCGCTCGATGCGGCGCGCCAGGCCGAGATTGCGATCTGCGAACTGCCGCTCGAAAACGGCTTCGAGACCGAGGATCTCGTCATCATAGGCGAGCCGGATATTCTCGGCGACCGACTGGCCGCCCCGCGGCGCAAACGCAAAGCTGCGAACTTCATCGCCGAAGCCGGGAGCCTTAATCCGGGTGACTTGGTGGTCCATGTCGATCATGGCGTCGGGCGCTATGTCGGGCTGAAGACCTTGGATCTCGCGGGCGCGGCGCATGACTGTTTGGAACTTGGCTATGCCAAAGGCGACAAGGTCTTTCTGCCAGTGGAGAATATCGACCTTATCAGCCGCTATGGCAGCGAAGATGCTGAGAGTGCCATTGATGGCCTAGGCGGCGTCGGCTGGCAGACCCGTAAAGCCAAAGCCAAGAAGAAGATCCTGGAAATGGCCGCCGAGCTCATGGCGATTGCGGCGGCGCGGGAGATGCGCAAAGCCGACAGCGTGGTGACCGGTGATGGACTCTATGAGGAGTTTGCGGCGCGGTTCCCGTATGAAGAAACTGATGACCAGCTCAATGCGATCGAAGATGTGCTCGGCGATCTTTCCTCTGGCAAACCGATGGATCGCTTGGTCTGCGGTGATGTTGGGTTTGGTAAAACTGAAGTCGCCCTAAGAGCCGCCTTTGTCTCGGCCATGGCCGGACAGCAAGTCGCCGTGATTGCCCCGACCACGCTTCTGGCGCGTCAGCACTATAATACATTTGCGGCGCGATTTGCCGGCTGGCCACTTGTGGTGAAGCCGCTCTCTCGGTTTGTGTCGGCCAAAGAAGCGAACGAAACCAAAGCCGGCATGGCGAACGGGACGGTGGATGTCGTCGTTGGAACGCATGCGCTTCTGGCCAAGAATGTCGAGTTCAAACGCCTTGGTCTTCTTGTCGTCGATGAAGAGCAGCGCTTTGGCGTGAAGCACAAAGAGCGCCTCAAAGAACTGAAAGCCGATGTGCACGTCCTGACCTTGTCGGCGACGCCAATTCCGCGGACGCTGCAAATGGCGCTGACCGGCATTCGCGACCTGTCCATCATTGCAACTCCGCCGGTCGATCGGTTGGCGGTTCGGACTTATGTCACTGAGTTTGATGCCGTCACCATTCGCGAAGCTTTGCTGCGGGAGAAGTATCGCGGCGGGCAAAGCTATTACGTGGCACCGCGCATCTCCGATCTCGACTATCTGGAGAACTTCCTGAAAGCCAATGTGCCGGAGGTGAAGTTCTGCGTCGCGCATGGCCAAATGCCCGCTGGCGAGCTCGAAGATCTCATGACGGCGTTCTATGAAGGCGAGTATGATGTGCTGCTCTCCACGACCATTGTTGAAAGCGGTCTCGATATCCCGCGGGCGAATACCCTGGTCATCCATAAAGCTGACAGGTTCGGCTTGGCGCAGCTCTATCAATTGCGGGGACGGGTCGGGCGCTCAAAACTGCGCGCTTATGCTTATCTGACGACGCCAGCCGATCGGGTGATTTCTCCCTCGGCGGAGCGGCGTTTGCGGGTCTTACAATCGCTCGACAGTCTCGGCGCGGGCTTCCAACTGGCGAGCCACGATTTGGATATGCGCGGTGGCGGCAATCTCTTAGGCGATCAGCAATCGGGCCATGTCCGCGAGGTCGGTGTCGAGCTCTATCAGCAAATGCTTGAGGACGCGGTTAAAGCCCTTCAATCGGGTTCAAACGATGTCGATGATGTCGTGGATGAGTGGTCACCGCAGATCAATCTCGGGCTCTCCGTGCTTATCCCGGAAGGGTATGTCGAAGATCTAGG
>CAYNUI010000231.1:0-3950 GCA_964400185.1 uncultured Hyphomonas sp. | reverse complement strand
GAGCTTCGAACCTCAAACGCGCCCGAAACCGTAACGGCCTCGCGATCGAAGGCATCGGTTTCCTCGCGACCCGCTTCCGCTGACAGTGCAAGCGTTCGATCTAAAGCGGTGATGTTCGGGATCCGCCAATCGACATTTAGCGTCCGCTCGAGCGTGGCGAGGGTCATCGTCGCCGAAAGCGTATCCCCGCGGCGCGTCGCATTTCGGCGCGTGATGCCCGCTGTCAGTCCGGGTCCCTCAGTGGTTGAGAAACTTGCGCCGGTGCTCAAAGTGTAGCGGTCTCGATCTTCGAGTTGAACCAATACGTCCCGCACCTCAACGCCGCCATCGACGATAGATGTGGGTTCCTCAGACAGTTGAACTGAAACGAAACTGTAATTCCGTGTCGCGTTGAGGCGGCGATTAAAGGTCGCGAGGGCTTGAGGCGTATAGATATCGCCTTCCTCAAAAGGGATAAGCCGATCGAGAAACACGCGGCGCGTGCGCGCATTCGAAACATAGATCACGCGTCCGAGTTTCACGCGCGGCCCCGGATCCAAGCGATACGTGAGATCGAATGTTCCAGCTTCGCGATCGCCGATCACCAATCGCTCGAGAATTCGGGCATCAGAATAGCCTACCGATTTCAGTGCCGCGAGGAGGCCCGCTTCTTCCGCAACAATGGATTTCGGTATGGCTTTGTCTCCAACCTCATTTACGCGAACCCGGATAGTTGCCTCTTGCGCGTCCACTGGGAGTGCTTGGCCACCGGTATCGAGAGAGATCTCTGCGAACGTAAAGAGCGGGCCAGGCTCAATGCGCAAAGCGACTTCTGGAGGTTCTCCTGGCTCGATGGCGTAGGAAATTTCAGCGGCAAAGTAGCCGCGTGAGTTGAGATAGTCTTCCCCCTGCTCAGCTGCTCTTCGCGCCGCTCGCCGCGCTTCAAAAACCGTGCTGGGCGCTTCTGAAAACGCGAGTTCTGCTCGCAAATCTGACAACAAAGCTGCATCCGCGCTCGAACTTTCAATTCGCTGAGCGTTCGCCGCCGAACATGTAGCGAGCGTTGCTGCAACAGATGCGATGAGCCACGGTTTAATCACTGAACAATCTACTCTCGAAGCGAACCCGAAAACACTGCAAGCTTTGGTCCAAAATGACATTCTTTCGGGTGGTGTCGTATTTAGGTCAAAGCCATATAGCGAATATAGTGCTGGCGACATGCTTTGGTTAGGACGAAGCGGTGACTAACGCTCGCTAATAAATCTGTTCCAACTCGTTCAGAGTGCAGCTTTATTGGCGAGGTGGTCCGTTCGCTTGCTCGATAATGTGACCTTTGCGTCCTGTTTGAAACTCCCCTAGGCTTCAAAAAAACCCGGCAAGCGTGGGGAAATAGGCAGTGACTGAATCACCAGAAGACCCAATGATCATTGGCTTTGCAGTAGAAGCGGATGGAAACACCCGAGAATTGCGATGGGCCGAAGTTTCGCAGGGCCCTGCGACCAAAGCCGGCGAGCGACGCTGGATGCACTTAAACCGGCTGCAAAGCACGGCGAGGGATTGGCTCGAAGGCGTGGGCGGGCTCGATCCGCTTATCGTTGGGATCTTGTTTCAGGAAGATACGCGTCCGAGAGCGGCACGATATGAGCAAGGTATCTTACTAAATTTACGAGGCGCCAACCTCAATCCCGGCGCTGAACCAACAGACATGATTTCCATAAGGATTTGGGCGACAGACGACCTCGTTATCACAACGCGGGCGCACCCAATCCGGGCGATCGATGATCTCGCCGATCTATATCGAACCAATAAGCCACCTGAGACGCATGGCGATTTGGTGACGTTTATTGCCGATCGGCTCACCTTCCGACTGGAACCGATTGTCGCGAAATTGGAAGAAGAAGCGGATGAGCTCGAAGAGGAATGGCTCGATCAGAACACGCCCGCTCCGAAACAGAAGCTCGCGCGTTTTCGTCGATCAGCTCTCTCACTCCGGCGCTACATTGCTCCTCAAAAAGAGGCACTTTCTTCGCTGGTAAGAGAGGGCGGAGAGTTTTTAAGCGACGAAGCCAAACTGCGATTGCGCGAGATACAAGATATCACCACGCGCCTCGCGGAGGATTTGGACCTGGCGCGAGAGCGGGCCGTTGTCATTCAGGAACAGATCGTTGAGCAGCGCGCAGAAGCGATGAATCAACGCCTCTTCGTCCTGGCAATCATATCCGCCGTGTTCCTACCGCTCGGCTTCTTCACCGGGCTGTTTGGCGTAAATATTGGCGGTATGCCAGGCGTCGAAAGTCCGTATGCATTCGCGCTTTTCTGTGCTGCGCTCGTCGCGCTCACGGGCGGGTTGCTGTATCTCTTCCGAAAAGCGGATTGGCTGTAGAAAAAGGGGCCAGCCCCCAAAAGGACTGGCCCCGACCGCCTCCCATGCGGCTCCCCCAGGTTTTACAGCATTGCGATCCCGAATATTGCGAGCATCGCGGCTGCTGCACTGGCCGTGGATACCCCTAGGACGAGGGGCATATGCTTCTTCGTGTTGCCCTGTCGGGCATCGTTTTGTGTCAGCTCAATCGACATTGAGTTTGTCTCCTTATGCTAGTGTTCGGCTAAAAGTCGCGCTTATGAAGCGGCGAGTGCTTTCAGCATCCAGGCGGCCTCTTCGTGCTCACCAATCCGCGCCGTCAGTAGGTCGGCTGTGTAAACGTCTTTCAGTTTCTCCGATGCCTCGACGATGCCACGCATTTCATCAGAAACCGTCAAATGGTCTTGCGCCAGGGTCTCGAGCATTTGCCCAACGGTTGGAAACTCGGGTTGGTCTGGGATCTTACTATCATTGATATAGCCGGTCAGACCCATCGGGGCCGGTTCGCCGAGCGTTCGAATGCGCTCTGCGAGATCATCAATGCCCTTCGCCAAGTCCTTATAATGGCGCTCCGTCAGCTCATGCACGCTCAAGAACATCGGACCGGTGACGTTCCAGTGGAAGCCTTGGGTCTTATGATACAGGATGTAAGTCGATGCGAGCACTTTGCCGAGCATTTCGGCGATTGCTGTGCGGTTTTCGGCTTTGACGTCTGTATCAATGTCTAGCGTTTCGTTGCGTGTCATCAGAACCGTATTGGTCATGAGAATTCCTTTCTTTCGTTTTGGCACTCAACGCGTATAAAAAATACGGAGCGCACGAGGGTGATTGTGATGCTGCCAGCGTCCGGCGACGAAAAACTATGTTCGTGCGGTCGCGGCGGTGGTTAGGACCGGTGATGCATCAAGGTCATCGGCCCGCATCATCTGCGCGAGATCACTCACGGCAGAGACGATGTCATTGCGATGCGCCATAGGGAGCGCTTCAAAAGCGTCCGTGAATGCTTCTTGAAGAAGCGGAGGCGCCGTTCTCAGGGTCTTTTTTCCATCGCGCGTGAGTTTTGTGTGCACGACGCGACGATCTTTTTGACTGCGATACCGCTCGATCAGTCCTTTAGTTTCAAGGCGATCGAGAATGGTAGTCACTGTGGGCTGACTAAGACTGACATGCAGCGATAAAACCCGCGTTGTCACCTCACCTAACTCATTGATAGACCGCAAGACCACTAATTGGGGCGCGGATAATCCAGTCTCGCGCACGAGGCGCTTTGAATGAATGTCTACTGCGCGGATGATTTGCCGGATGGAAATCAAAACCTGGTCGCTTTGAGACGTTTCAATGAGTGCGGCTTGGTCAGCCATTAATTAATTAGACCTCTTTTCTTTCGTGGTCTAAACATTATATCTCTAATGGAATTTGTCAAGGGCGCGCTGGTAATTCCTTTTATCGCGGTTAGTGTCCACGATCGAAGCTGGGAGTTTATAGTAAAACATGTATCGATGGTTTTTCGTGCTGATCACGGCATTAGTTTTTGGCATGGGTGCCTTGGCGCAGGATGCAGCGACCGCCACGGAACGCTTCAATACGCTTCAAACTGAAGTCGAGAGCG
>CAYNUI010000230.1:0-3960 GCA_964400185.1 uncultured Hyphomonas sp. | reverse complement strand
TGCGCGAGCATTTGGGCAATTTGCCAGATCTTGAAGCCCTCATCATCGCGCGCGGTGGCGAGGCCGAAACGGACGATCGCATCACAACGATGGACTCGCTGATTGGCCCGGCCAATTCCTGGGCCGGTCTGGCGCAGATTGGACTGCCAGATATCGATCTCCAGCCGGATGATGATGCCACCATCATGTACACATCAGGCACAACCGGACGTCCGAAGGGTGCCCTTGCCACGCATCGCGCGATCATTGCGAATATGATGAACTCGCTGACCTGTCAGATGCGCATGCTGCTGCGGCGCGGCGAGACCCCGCCTGAGCCTGACCCGGACGAGCAGAATGCAACTCTGCTCGCGATCCCGTTCTTTCATGCAACTGGCGCATTCGCGGTTCTGATCCCGAGCGTCCTGCAGGGCAATAAGATCGTCTCCATGTACAAATGGGATGCAGGCGAGGCGCTACCGATCATTGAGAAGGAAGAGATTACAGGCGTTGGCGGTGTGCCCGCGATCGCGTGGCAATTGCTCGAACATCCTGATCGCGACAAGTATGATCTTTCCAGCATCAAAGCCGTGTCCTATGGTGGCGCGCCGTCCTCTCCAGATCTGGTCTCGACAATCAAGAAACGATTCCCAGAAGCGGCTCCTGGTAATGGCTGGGGGATGACAGAGACGTGCGCAACCGCATCGCTCAATATTGGCGAGGACTATGTCAATCGCCCGGACAGTGCCGGTCACCCGCCCGGCGCTGTCGAGCTCAAAATCGTTGACCCAGACGGCAATGAAGTGCCAGCCGGCGAAGTTGGTGAGCTTTGGTGCAAGGGCGCGATGAATTGCAAAGCCTATTGGAACAAGCCAGAGGCGACCGCAGAAACGTTCGTGGATGGATGGGTCGTCACAGGCGACTTGGCCCGCCTCGATGAAGAGGGATTCCTGTACCTGGTCGACCGCGCCAAGGACATGCTGATCCGCGGCGGCGAGAACATTTACTGCATTGAAGTCGAAACGGCGCTTTATGATCATCCGGCTGTGATGGACGCATCGGTTGTCGGCATTCCGCATAAGATTCTCGGCCAAGAGGTTGGGGCTGTGGTGCAGTTAAAGCCAGGCACATCCGTCAGCGAAGATGAGCTGCGGGCCCACGTCCGCAACCAGATCGCGGCGTTCAAAGTGCCGGTGGAGATCCAGTTCCAGGATGAGCCTTTGCCGCGTAATGCGAATGGAAAAATCTTGAAGCCAGTCCTGCGTGATCGGTTTGAGGCGCGCGGCTAGCACCAATTAAAGAGGGCGCATGACAGACGAAAATGCGGGTTATCAAAAAGCCCAATCTGGACAGCCCTTAGCTTTAGAGAAGCGCGGAACATCTGAAGATGGTCGGCGCTTCTCGCCGTCTACGGGACGCAATAAGGATATCGTGCGTGAGGTGTTCTTAGACGTCATGCCGCGCGAGGGCCGTGTGCTGGAAATTGCATCCGGCACGGGTGAACACGGCGCGCACATTACGGACGCTGCCACCGATCTAGCCTGGACCTATTCTGATATCGATCCCGTGAGCCAAGCGAGCCAAGAGGCTTGGCGAGCTCATGCCGAGCATGCCCGTCTGTTCGGTCCGCTGACGATCGATACGACCGCTGAACACTGGGGGGAGGCGGAAACGCAAGCCGGTTGGGACGGTCTCTTCTGCGCGAATATGATTCACATTGCACCGTTTGAAGCCGCGCAAGGCCTGATCGCTGGGGCCGGACGCTTGTTGCGGCCAGGCGGGCGGTTCATGCTCTACGGGCCCTTCGCTCGTGAGGGTCAAATTGCGCCGTCGAACGCGCGTTTCAGCGAAGATCTAAAACGCCGCGATCCGAGCTGGGGCGTGCGCGATCTTGATGCCGAGATCCAGCCTTTGGCCAGCGCAGCCGGGCTGGACTTGATCGAAGTCGTCGAAATGCCCGCCAATAATCTCAGCGTCATTTTCCAACGTCGCTAGTTCGCCTTCTTTCTGTCGCTTCCAGATCGAAGGTTTGAAATGTCGGCGCGAGCCTGATTGAGGATCTCAACGATCTGCTCATAGTCCGACGTGTCTGGCCAAGCTTGCGTCACCGATTGAAAGACCGCATGGCGCAGTCGTTGGCTGGCGACGCGAACGTCGCGTGGGTCCAGTTCAGAGTCGGGTTCGGCGAGGGCGGCGAGGCGCTCTTCAATCTTCACGACGGTCTCGCCATTCGCCGCGAGTTCTTCTTCGCCGGCTTCGGTGATGTAGAAGACACGCTTGCCATCCGTCTTTTTGACCTTCGCAAACCCGAGGTCTTGGATCACGCTGAGCGCCGGGTACATGACGCCAGGGCTCGGCTTATACGCGCCGCCGCTGCGGGCTTCGATTTCTGAGATGAGGTCGTATCCGTGCCGCGGTGTTTCAGCGATCATGGAGAGGATCAATAGACGCAGATCACCGTGATCGAGTGGTCGACGGCGTCCGCCCGCGCGGTGACGGTGATGCATTTTCATATAAGCGTGGGCCGCTTTGCGCATTCTGTTTCGATAGTACATGAGGGGAGTCCTATTTCGATATATCTAAAACTTAGTTTCGATATATCGAAATGCAAGACCTAATTGAGCCAAACCGCTTGTTGCCGATTAAGCGGCAGCGATATCGTTTGTCCCAAGCGCTTGATGAAGGTCGGCTAGAATGTCGTCCACGCTTTCCAACCCGACTGAGATGCGAACCAAGCCTTCGCTGATGCCATGCGCTTCTCGCTCCTCGCGCGAATAGGTTGAGTGGGTCATACTGGCTGGGTGCTGGATCAGGGTTTCTGCATCGCCGAGGCTCACGGCACGGCGGATCATGGAGAGCCGGTTCATCATCGCGATGCCCGCCTGGTAGCCGCCCTTGAGCTCAAATGCGATCATGCCGCCAAAGCCATTCATTTGGCGCTTCGCAAGATCATGCTGTGAAAAGCCAGGCAGGCCGGGATAGAACACAGTCGCAACGGCAGAATGTGCCGCCAAGGCCTCCGCGACTTGGCCCGCAGCGGCGGCATGACGCTCCACGCGTAGCTCAAGCGTTTTCAATCCGCGTAGGATGAGCATGGCGTTGAATGGCGCTAGCACGGCGCCTGTCATGTCTTTCACGCCAACCATACGGACTTCGGTCATATCTTCGGTTGAGCCAATTGCGAGGCCCGCGACCAAGTCACCATGGCCGCCCAGGTATTTGGTTGCTGAATGCACGACCACATCGGCGCCATGTTCGAGGGGGCGGGTTTGGACGGGGGTGGCATAGGTGTTGTCGACCACGGTTTTCGCGCCATGACGTTTGGCAATGGCGCTGATGGCGGCGATATCGACCAGGCGCATATTTGGATTGGCCGGGGTTTCAAAATAGACGACTTTGGTCTTGTCGGAGATGGCCGTTTCGAGCGCGAGCGGGTTGGTCAGATCGACATGGCGCACGTGAATGCCGAACCGGCTGAGCCCGTGACGGAAGAAAGAGAAGGTGCAGCCATAGAGCGTCTTATCCGTGATCAACTCATCGCCTGCGCGCAGGAAGCTCCACAAGACCGACGTAATCGCGCCCATGCCAGAGGCCATTGCGACCGCGGCCTCGCCACCTTCGAGTGAGGCCATGCGGCGCTCGAGCAAGTCGGTCGTGGGATTGGAGATGCGGCTGTAAATGTGCCCACCTTCCTCGCCCGCGAACCGAGCACCGCCTTGTTCTGCGGTCTCAAACGCGAAGGTCGAGGTGAGATGCAAAGGCGGGGTCAGCGCACCCTCTGCCTCGAGTGGATCGTATCCGTGATGGATGGCGCGGGTCGAAAAACCTTTGTTTTGATCATCGTGCATCACAAAACTCCTTTGTGCGCAGAATAGCCTGAATCTTGCGATAGAAGTTTGCGAATATGTAAGTCGAATGTATAATTATTGGCAGAATCTGCCAAGGAGGCCGCTATGGATAGCAAGGATCGCCAAATATTGC
>CAYNUI010000229.1:1641-4074 GCA_964400185.1 uncultured Hyphomonas sp. | reverse complement strand
ATTTTGAAAGGCGACGATCTTGCCCGCATGTTTGCGTGGATGCGTCCGAACGATCTGGTTTGGAACTATGTCGTCAACAATTACCTGATGGGTGAAGACCCACCCCCTTACAATGTTCTGTTCTGGAACGATGACACGACCAATCTACCGGCGCAGCTGCATTCCGACTATCTCGATTTCGGTTTGAAGAAGCCATTCACGAATCCGGGTGAAGTCGAAATCGCGGGCCATATGGCGGATCTGACCAGATTTGACCGTGATACGTTCATCGTCGCTGGTGTGACCGACCATATCACGCCTTGGAAAGCGGCTTATCGGACGACCCAGTTGCTCGGTTCGAAGAATATCGAATTCATCCTTTCCAACTCGGGCCACATCCAATCTCTTCTCAACCCACCCGGTAATCCAAAGGCGAAGTACTTTCGTAATACGAGTATTGAGCCGACGGCGGATGAATGGGCAGCTGGAGCTGAAGAAGTTGCTGGATCATGGTGGACACGTTGGGCAGAGTGGCTTCATGACCATTCTGGCGACATGAAGCCAGCGCCAAAAGAAGGCGGATCTAAGCAGTTCCAACCGCTTTATGATGCGCCAGGGAAATATGTGTTCGACTAAAGGCAGCAAGACCTTCGCGCGGCACTGACAGGAGAAGGAGGCCCGAATGGCCACCAGAAAAACTGCCGGCAGTGCCTCATCGCGCTTGCCCAATATCAGTATGGAAACCATTGGCGCGTTCACGGTGCGCGTGGGTCACTGGCCTGCGCCGCGCAAAACCAGTAAGCGCCCGCTCCTGTTCTTCAATGGCATTGGCGCGAATATGGAATTGGCCTTCAGTCTCGGCGAATGGATCCGGGATCGCGAGATCATCACGTTCGACATGCCAGGCGTTGGCGAAAGCCCGCCAGCCCGCTTCCCCTATCGTCCTTGGATGATGGCCCGGCTTGCCCGTAAGCTGTGCGATCAGTTTGGTATGGGTGATGTGGACGTCATGGGCGTCTCTTGGGGCGGGGCCATGGCGCAGCAATATGCGTTTCAGTATCGCAACTCGGTCGGCAAATTGATCCTCTGCGCGACGACGGCTGGCATGACCATGGTGCCCGGGAAAGTCAGCGCCATCTCCAAAATGGCGGATGCACGGCGCTATACCGATCCGGAGTATATGCGCGAGAACTTCCAGAAGCTCTATGGCGAAGCCGCCGATGAAGGGGCTGGCCAGCATATTCACAATCTCAAACCCCCTGCCCCGATGGGCTATATCTACCAATTGCTGGCCTTCCTAGGCTGGTCTTCGCTGCCCTTCATTCGCTTCTTGCGGATGCCGACTTTGGTTATGGCTGGCGATCAAGACGCGATTGTACCCATGGCCAATGCGCACATCCTCAACACCGCTTTGCCGAATGCTCGGCTGCACGTGGTCGAAGATGGCGGCCACTTATTCCTGGTGACCCGCGCGCAAGAAACGGTGAGTGAGATCCTCGACTTCTTGGATGAACCGATGGAAGCCATGCAGCCGAAAAGTCTTTGGGAACAGAGCGTTTCCTTCGCCTGAAAGCACTATGCGGCCTACGAAAAGGCCCTTCTGCGCGAGCTCTGACCGCCTATGCCTGAACTGCCCGAAGTTGAAACGGTTCGCCGCGGATTAAGTCCGGCTATGGAAGGTCAAAAGATTGACCGCCTTGAGGTCAATCGCGCCGATTTGCGCTTTCCATTTCCGGATCGGTTCAAGACCCGCGTCGAAGGCACCACGATTACGCGTATGGGACGAAGGGCGAAATTCCTCGTCACTGAACTTTCCTCAGGCGAGGCTCTGATCATGCATCTCGGCATGTCGGGTCGGTTCACGGTGAACAGCGCCGCCACGGCGGAATTCCATCATGATCCCGGTACCAACCCTGCTCACGACCATGTGGTCTTTCACATGTCCAGCGGGGCGACGGTCACTTACAATGATCCGCGTCGGTTCGGCTTCATGGAATTGTGGTCGGCCGAGGATTTAAGCAACTATCCGCGGATCAAGCATCTCGGGCCTGAGCCGCTCTCTAATCATTTCAGCGCCGTCTATTTGGACGAGGTTCTGCGTGGAAAGGCAGCGCCGATTAAGTCTGTTCTGCTCGACCAAGCGGTGATTGCAGGTCTCGGAAACATCTATGTCTGCGAGGCTTTGTTCCGGTCCGGCATCAGCCCGCGTCGCAAAGCGGCAAGCGTCGTTGGCAAGCGCGCTGAGCGCCTTGCGCCCGCCATTAATGAGGTCATCGCCGAAGCGATTGCTGCGGGTGGATCATCGATCTCCGACTTCGCCAGCGCCAGCGGTGAGCTGGGATACTTTCAGAAAAAATTTGATGTGTACGACCGCGAAGCCGCGCCGTGTAAGACATGCGGGGCGAGCGTTCAGCGGATCGTCCAGTCCGGACGATCCACCTTCTTTTGCAGCAC
>CAYNUI010000229.1:0-1541 GCA_964400185.1 uncultured Hyphomonas sp. | reverse complement strand
AATTACCCCAGAGGCGTTGCCACCAGTTCTTCTTCGGCTTTGGCTGAGACACGCCGACGGCGCTCGCTGAGAAGCCTCCATCAGCCATTTTCTGCTTAATCTCTTCAAGCTCCCAACCGGTCAGCTTGGCCAGGCTTTTGGCTTCTTCATCCCAACGAGAAACCAAAGTCTCTGCATACTGGCCGGCGGCTTCACACTGGCCATAGTCGCCGCGCCAAGGGTGGCGCAGGACATAGCGACCTTGATAATTCTCGCGATCGCCCGTGACCTGGAAATTTAGATCTTCTGGGAAGGTCTCACCATCATAGCGCACATGCAGGCGCGTCACGAAGGCGTCGACCGGTTGCGGGCCTGGGCCAAAGCGAGGTTGCGGCTGGATATCTCCCTGCGGGCCTTCATCGAGCCACATGACGCCAAGCTCGCGCAGTTCTGAGCGCGACAGAGGATTGGCGGCGCAGGGGTCGCACCAAGACATGTCCCAGGCATATTCCATGAACACGGCTTTGCCGTTCTCTTTCTCGGTTTGGTGCTCAAACATGGCTTTGTAGAACTCGCCAAACTCGTCTTTGACAAAGATCGGCACGTCCATATTCGACGGCAATTTGACCGTCTTATAATTGGTGGTCTCGACCCGGCCTTGGCGCGTGATCGCAAAGACGAACAGCTCTTGCTTGCCTTCCGCATTTACGGTGCCGAGACGAATGGGCAGCATGAAATTCTCGTCTTCATAAGCGACTTGAATTGGGCGCAGCATGGCTGAGCCGTCATGGCGCTCCAGGTTCACTTTAGCGACGAAGAATTTCATCCCGCGCCGGAGATATGCGCCGACCACTTCTTCGGCCCCATCTGGGATGCGGTAATTTTCCTGATTGAGCCAGGTGATCAGGCCGTCGCTCTCTTCAGCCGACAGGATGAGAATGTCATACTCGCCGACCTCATATTCCGCTTCGATGGTGACACCGAGATCTTCCGGCGCCATTTCTGCTTCTTCCATCACCGCTTCCGGCGGCGGTGCGGACATCACCATCATATCGCGTCGGTAGCGCTCAATGTCGCAAGGGTTATCGTCATAATACTCGACCAGGCGCGGCGCGGTGTATTCATCGAGATGATCTACGAGACCCGGATTGGCGACATTGATCTGTTCGCGTTCCGGGATGTCGACGACTGGAATTACCATGGCGAACTCGCTCGCTTCGCCGCGATAATCGGACGCCATCGTGATCACCGTGCGCTCATCATCGCGCACCAGCACCACTTTCGAGGCGTCATTGAACAGGTCTGTATCGGCTTTGGCGACATAGAAGCCGCAAAAGGCCGCTGCGCTCGGGGCGCTAAGCGCGAACGAGGCGAGGCCGAGCGCGCACGCCCCGGCGAGGTGTTTCAGGTTCATCGGGTTTTCCCTCCGTCGATGTCCATTGGAACCGGCGCGCAGGCAAGAGCCGGTCGAGTATTGGGGTGAGAATGGCAAGCGCGGCGAGCGCGTAGAGCATCGCCCCGCGAATATGGTATTCCCAGCTCAGCCAGGCGGCGAGCGCCGC
>CAYNUI010000228.1:0-4074 GCA_964400185.1 uncultured Hyphomonas sp. | reverse complement strand
CGACCTCGTCAACGATGGCATAGGCGTGACCGCGCTGAACCATCTGATCCAGCGAATATTTCATATTGTCGCGCAGATAATCGAACCCGAACTCATTGTTGGTGCCGTACGTAATGTCGCAAGCGTACGCCGCGCGGCGGTCCTGGTCATCCATGCGTCCACCGCCCGGAATTTCGCCGCGGATGACGCCGGTCGTCAGGCCAAGGAAACCGTATAGCTTGCCCATCCATTCTGCGTCACGTGCCGCGAGATAGTCGTTCACGGTGACGACGTGAACGCCTTCACCTCGAAGAGCGTTGAGATAGACAGGCAGCGTTGCCACGAGGGTCTTACCCTCACCGGTACGCATTTCTGCGATCGCGCCATTGTGGAGCACCATGCCGCCGAGCAGCTGCACATCAAAGTGGCGCATGCCGAGCGAGCGTTTGGCGCCTTCACGTACAACCGCGAAGGCCTCGTCTAGAATGTCGTCTAAGGTCGCGCCGTCGGCGAGGCGTTTACGAAACTCGTCCGTCTTTGCCCGCAGCGCTTGATCCGACAGCGCTTCGATCATGGGCTCTAAAGTGTTGATCTTCTGAACGCGTCGGCTCAATGGCTTGAGCTTGCGGTCATTGACTGAACCGAAAATCTTTTGCGCAAAGGACATCATGGGCGGGGGTACCAAACTGTTTCAATTTGACCCTAAAATCACGAAAATCTTTCTAGGGTGTGGACAAGAGACACTTCGTAGCCTGAACAAGTCTCTCGACCAAGACTTCAAGCGGACTTAAGAACGCCGCAGACCCGTGTCAATTAGCCGAATGCCGCAAAGGATTGCTCCATATGCATTTGAAAACTCGCTTGATTGGATCCGCGTTTTTAGGCGTTGCTCTCCTAAGCACCATTAGCGCCTGCAGCTCCGAGCCAGACACCCGTCCCGCCGCGGCTGAGATTGAAGGGTCTGTTGCCGCAATTGTGAATGGCGACCCGATCTATTTTGAGGACATTGAGCTAGAAGCCGTGGCACAAGGCCAGATCGAGCCAGGCACAGATTTCGGCACCACGCACCCGGAATATCACCAAATCCTTGAGCAACTCATCGACCAACGCTTGCTGGCGCAAGAAGCCGTCAGCAGAGGTCTGGACTTGGAGCCAAACGCACAGCGCCGGCTGGCATCCGGCCGCGAGCGCTTGCTCGGCAATATCTTGGTCGAAAGCTTGGTTGCCAATGAGGTCACCGAAGCCGCCATCGATCGGATGTATGATGAACAGGTCAAGCTACAGCAGCTCGATGATGAAGTGCGCGTTCGCTTGATCGTGGTCGACACGCAAGCCGGGGCCGAGCAAATCGCAGACTCCTTAGACGGTGGGATGAGTTTTACAGAGGCGGCCTTGCAATACTCGACCGATGCCCGCACCCGGTTGGAAGGTGGGGATCTTGGCTGGTTGAGCCCGAATGAGCTCGACGATCCCTTACCCGCGATCATCGGAGATACCGAAACGGGGTCTATCTCCTCGGTCTTTCAAACCACAGATGGCTGGAACATTGTTAAAGTTGATGAGCGACGCACGACCCCGCCGAAAACTAAGGCGGAGATGCGGCCCGAGATCATCACCTTCCTAACCTTCACGCAGATCAGCGATATTCTGCGCGAGCTCAGAATTGCCGCTGATATTCAGAAGACAGAGCCGATCGATCTTCTGGAAGAAACAGAGCCTGACGCGGCCCCAACCGAAACAGAGTAAAATGGACTTAAATCCTTCCCCCTTTGCGCCGGCGACATTTCCGGTGCTTCCCGCCGTACGAGGCGTACGCGCAGCGACGGGGTCCCGTGGATTCTATGCTGGCCGGGGCATTGAGCGCGATGACGTCTTTTTGTTCGCGTTCGATCCGGGCACGACGTGTGCTGGCGTTTTCACCCGCTCCAGCACCGCCTCCGCAGACGTACGATGGTGCCGAGAAGCCCTGTCCACCGGCGCCGGCAAAGCGGCGGCCTTGGTGGCGAATTCTGGCAATTCGAACGCGTTCACGGGCGGCAAAGGCGTCCTGAAAAATGAGGCGACCTTGGCGGCGATGACGCAAAGCCTCGATTGCGAAAAAGAGGCCTGCTTCCTCGCAGCTACCGGCGTGATTGGTGAGCCGCTTTCAGATCCGAACTATGTCGGAAGCATCGTGCCAGAGCTCACTCGAAACCTCGGCACGCCGGATTGGGAAGCCTGCGCCAAGGCGTTCATGACCACGGACACCTTTGCCAAAGGCGCAGGATTCACCCGCCAAATCGGGGGTCAAGAGATCGCCTTTGCGGGCATTTCTAAAGGCTCCGGTATGATTGCGCCCAATATGGCCACCATGCTTGCTTATGTGTTTACCGACATAGCTGTGGCGCCAGATGTCCTGGATAAAGCTTTGCGCACCGCGTGCGAGGCCAGCTTCAATGCGATCACGGTCGATAGCGACACCTCGACCTCGGATACGCTTATGGTGTTTGCGACCGGCGCATCTAGAGCACCAGCGATAGAAAGTGCCGACGACCCTAGATTCCCCGCTTTTGCCGAGGCTCTGAATGAGATCTGCTTGGAGCTCGCCCTGCTCATCGTCAAGGATGGCGAAGGGGCGACTAAGTTTGTGACCATTGACGTTATTGGCGCAGAGTCGAACGCCACCGCAAAAGCGATCGCGAGCGATGTCGCTAACAGTCCGCTCATAAAAACTGCATTGGCTGCGAATGACGCCAATTGGGGCCGCGTGGTCATGGCTGTGGGAAAGTCTGGGCACCCCATAGAGCTCGAGCACCTCTCCATTTGGTTTGACGAGGTTCAAGTCGCCGAACGCGGCGGGCGCTCAGAAGACTATGATGAGGCGCAAGCAACCGCGGCGGTTAGCAAACCAGAGATCAATATCCGGATCCGGGTTGGCACAGGCGATGGCCATGCCACGGTCTATACCTGCGATCTCACGCATGGCTATGTCGACATTAACGGGGCGTATCGAACGTGAAGGTCGTCTATGTCGCCGCTGCAGCCTTGATCAATAAGGATGGAAACATCCTTCTGGCCCAGCGCCCCCCTGGGAAATCCATGGAGGGTCTATGGGAATTTCCGGGTGGAAAAATCGAAGCCGGCGAAACGCCAGAAGACGCACTGGTCCGCGAGCTTGAAGAAGAACTCGCCATCAAGGTTAGCCATTCAGACTTAAAACCGATCACATTTGCGAGCCACGCTTACGAATCCTTTCATCTTTTTATGCCCTTATATGGTGTGAGAAACTGGATCGGGACACCGCGCCCGACAGAGGGACAAAACCTGGCTTGGGTCGCTCCGTGTGATTTGCACACTTATCCGGCGCCCGCCGCAGATGTGCCTTTGTTCGATGCGTTGGTTGTTCGGGGGAATAAGTGAGGACACATGGCCAAACGCGTATCGCTTCTGCGAAAGTTCGCCCTTTGTGAGTCTGGCGCGTCAGCGGTAGAATACGCCCTCTTAATGGCTTTGATGGCGCTCGCCCTTGTCGGCGCTCTGTCCGCCACTGGAAGCAGCACCACCGACAAATGGGATGGCGTCTCGGATGATGTCGGCACGGCCATGAACACGGCCGGAACTTAGTCTTAGGTTCACGCGGCGTTCCAGCTTGACCAAATTTTAGGACACGGCACTTTCTCAGGCATCTGAGGAGGCTGCTCGTGAGTTCAATCCAACCATTCGAAGTCAATATTCCTCAAGCGAAGCTGGATGATATCCGCGCGCGGGTCGAAGCGTATCGCTGGTTTGCCGCGCCAGAAGGCCTGCCCGACTGGCAGCTCGGCATGTCCACACCCGCCCTCAAGGATCTTCAATCCTATTGGCTGAACGACTTTGACTGGCGCGCTGCCGAAGCCAAACTGAACCAGTATCCGCAATTTGTTGCGGAGGTTGAGGGCTTGCCCATCCACTTCTATCACGTGGTTGGCGAAGCTGGCGGCAAGCGCCCCCTGTTGATTACCCATGGTTGGCCGGGATCGGTGTTTGAATTCTATGAGGCGATCGGCCCCCTCGCCTATCCGAGCCAGCATGGCGGCACAGCCGAAGACGCGTTCGATCTGATCATCCCGTCGCTTC
>CAYNUI010000227.1:0-4091 GCA_964400185.1 uncultured Hyphomonas sp. | reverse complement strand
GCCAGGTCAGCACGGTCCTAATCGCCGTGGTAAAGTCTCTGACTATGGTATGCAGTTGATGGCCAAGCAGAAACTTAAGTTTCACTATGGCGACATCACTGAGAAACAATTCAAAGCGACCTTCGTTGAAGCCGCTCGCCGTAAAGGCAACACCGCAGAGAACCTGATCGGTCTGCTCGAATCGCGTCTCGACGCGTTCGTCTACCGCTCAAAGTTCGTACCGACCATCTTCGCAGCGCGTCAGTTCGTAAACCACGGCCACGTCACTGTGAACGGTGTAAAAACCAATATTAGCTCTTACCGCCTACAGCCCGGCGACGTTGTTCAAGTTCGTGAGAAGTCTCGCAACATGGCCCTCGTTCTCGAGGCCCTCGGCTCTCCAGAGCGCGATCTGCCAGAGTACATCGAGGTCGACCCGAAAGCGATGACCGCGACTTATGTTCGGATGCCAGAACTCTCTGACGTCCCTTACCCGGTTCAAATGGAACCATCGCAGGTCGTCGAATACTATTCTTCATAAGCAGAAAGCTGCTTGCACGAAATCAAAAGCCGCGCTGTCATGGCGCGGCTTTTTTATTATCCGAAGGATCGATTGATCGTGACCCATCCGACCATTTCAGCCGTGCGCAAAACCCTGATCGCGGCGCCTGGCAAACCGTTTGATCTCTCCAAGCGCGACAGCGGCGATCGCTCCCTCTTTCCCGACAAGAAAGAAGCCCGGGTCAGCCTCAAAAAAGACGCTGCAGTGATCAATGAGCTGCAAGACAAGCTCTATGCCAATCGCGACCGGGCTTTACTCGTTGTCCTGCAAGGCATGGATACGGCCGGCAAAAGCGGCGTCATCCGTAATGTCTTTGCCGATACCAGCCCGCTTGGCATGCAAGTGCGTGCCTTCAAAGCGCCAAGTAAGACAGAACTCGCCCATGATTATCTTTGGCGCATCCATGATGCCGTGCCGCGCAAAGGCCGGATCGGAGTGTTCGACCGGTCCCATTATGAAGATGTGCTGGTGGTCAAAGTCCGAGAATTCGCGCCAGCCGACAAAATTGAGCAGCGCTACGAGCAGATCAACGCGTTTGAGAAACACCTGACCGAGAATGGCGTGACGGTTCTGAAATTCATGCTGAATGTTGGCTATGAAGAACAAGGCATCCGCCTGCGCGAGCGCCTTACTGAAGAACACAAGCTTTGGAAGTTTAATCCTGGCGATCTGGAAGACCGCAAACTCTGGCCGGAGTTTATGGGGGCCTATGAAACCGCGATCCAGCGCTGCTCAACCGAACACGCGCCTTGGTATGTGGTGCCCGCTGATAGTCGCACGCGGCGCAATGCGATGATTGCCCGGGTCGTTCGCGGCGCGCTCGAGGATATGAACCTCTCCTGGCCTGACCCGGGCAATAAGCTTGATGATTTCGACTTTGACTAAAGCCTAGCTGCGGATTTTCACTGAACCGCCGCTCGACTTGTCGGTCACCACGTCGGTCGGCGATCCATAAACATCGACGTCCGCGCCGCTGGAGGCTTCCGCATTGACGCTGCCGGTCACATAGATCGAAATGTCCGAGCCGCTAGACGCATCGGCATAGCCGTCCTGGCAGACCAGGTCTCTTGCGGTGAGATCTGAGCCGGATGAGGATTCTGCGCGCACGGTGACACAGGTGCCCGAAACCGTCGCGTCTGAGCCACTCGATGTTTCAACCGTGACGGTCCCGCCATCGATGCCATTGATCGCGACATCTGCGCCGGAAGAAACATCGACAAAGACTTGCTCGCCGCTCATTCCAGATCCCGAAACGTCAGAGCCGGAGGAGGCTTCAACGGCGCTAATTTGCGGCGCGGTCACGGTGATTGAATATTTGAGGCGGCGATTGTTCCAGCCCCAATTGCGCTTTTTGCGCTTCAGCACGAGCGTGTCGCCGCGGACCAGCACGTCAATATCGCTAAAGTCACCTTTAGTGTTTTCGACGCTGACAGATTGTGCCGCACCGGTTTCGAAAGAGAGGTCTAAGCCCGCTGAGATATCGATCGCGTTAAACGCACCGACATCATAATTGCGGGTTTCAGCATTGGCCGTCCCAACCAGGCCTAACGCGACAAGGCCAGCGACGGAAAGAGGGCGGATCATGGTTTTCACTCCATAAGAAAATGACAATGTGATCCTGAACGCCTCGCCTCTTTACATATCGAAAAACAATAAGTCAACACGATTTTGACTACAGATGTGGTCGAAGCAGCTTCAAGCCGCCCGCCAAGGTGTCATGAGTTTCGTCAATCGATCCCGAACACCTGCCCGACGGCTTCGACCAGGTCGAGCATTTCGCCGATTTGCTGGACCGCGAGGCGCACTGCGGCGTCACCGTCTAGGCCGGTGTCTTCGCTGGTTAGGTCAAACCGGTTTGGGCCCTCAATCGCCACAACAAGATGATCGGCCTGCGCTGTGGCCCGGATTTTTTCACCGTGCGCCAACTCGACGATCCGCGCCATCACGTCTGGCGTAAAGACAAAGCGCGCCTCTACCTGATCGTTTGACCGCACCCGAAACCGCTCATCGAACTCATTCGATTCCAGGCTAACTTTCTCCAACCGCTCAGCGTTCCCCGGTTTGTGCCAACCAATTTTCCGGGATCTGAGTTGGGTCGTACTCTGCAGCGGACGCGGCAGTTTTAAGACCACAAGCAGGGCATGCTCTGCTGGATAGGTTGAGCCATCATCGGTGCGGCGCGGGGCACGTACGACTTCAAATGCATCAAAGTGCAAGCCCGCATGCTCACCCGAAAAGCCATCTTCGAGCCGAGTGAGTCCGGTCTCTCGCGCTTTCTTTGTTGCTTCATCCGCGGCACCGATATGGATCACCGAGATCAGTTCGACCAAGCCCGACGCCCGCGCCGCGGCAACAGCTTCATCCTGCCCCGAATAGGCTTCCATTGCTGCGTAGAGTTTTGCGAAAGAGGACTGAAACAGGCCCTCTCGGCTTTGCTGTTGGATCATCCCCCCACCACCACCCGGCGCCGCGACATAGCGCAGGCCGAGATGCCGCGTCAGCGGGTCAAATACGGATTGGCGAAACTTCAGGTCTTCAATGGTCCGTTCGACAAAGTGTTTGGCAATTCGCACGATGGCTGGGCGGGCGAGAAAGAACCCGATCACGGCGGCGATGACGAACCCAATCGGTCCCAGCGCTGAGCTTAAAAAGAAGAAGAGAAGCAGAGTGACGATGCCAGTAAAACAACCCCCGCCATAAAGCGCGTTTATCGGGTTTTGCTCGGCCAATCGCGGTTTGGCATCAGCGAGTTTTGGAAGGGTCTCGCATTCAACAATCTCGCGTAAACCTGCAAAACCGTCGCGGCGCTCGATCTCTTCCCAGGATAAGGGTAACTCATGCGCTGATGTCTGGCTCACCTCGATCCTCGCTCCATTCGACAAGGGTCAAGCTAACGCCGAAAGGCCGAAAAAAAAGCCCGCATCGAAAGATGCGAGCTTTTCTTGTTCTTCTTGCCCAACCGGGCGCGGCTTACATGAAGCCTTTGAACTTGTCTTTGAAGCGAGACACGCGGCCACCGCGGTCAAGGTTCGCGCCGCGATCGCCGGTCCAAGCCGGGTGCGAGCTAGAGTCGATATCGAGGACGAGCTTGTCGCCTTCTTTGCCCCAAGTGGAGCGGGTTTGATACTCCGTCCCGTCAGTCATAACGACGGTGATGAAGTGATAGTCTGGATGGCCTTCGGCTTTCATCGCGGGGTGCCTCTTTGATCTGGTGTGGGACGATTACTGACCGGCCCTAAAATCTCGAAAGCGCGGACATACAGGAACCAAGCGGTGTACGCAAGACAATTGAGTCAGGCGAAACCACGACGCCTCGCGCTGCCAGATCTGACAGTGGCGCAGGTGGTCCCGGTTTGTTGTTCTGGGGGCGAAGCCAAGGGACTGACAGAATGCGTCTTATCTTTGCAACGCTCTTCATGGGGCTCGCGATGTCCGCCCCGGCCATCGCACAGACCAAGAAAACGGTCTGCGACATCTCAGCGGCCAAATGCGCTCAGAATGGCACCAAGTGCAACATCCACTTTCGCAATCGAACCGGAGATTCCGGCGG